>CAIZEE010000720.1 GCA_903931835.1 uncultured Elstera sp. | reverse complement strand
TTCACATTGAACCGTGAATCAGACCCTAACCATATGACATAGAGGGCGATTCACGTTTTAGGTTGATTCAACCTAAAACTATCGCGCTCTAGGGTCTGATCGGTTCAGATTGAACCCGTGGATCAGACCCTTCCTATATGAGCTTGAGTGCGACCGCACTCTAGTGCCGGTGGGCCGGCTCTCGGCTTAGGCCCTGCGTCGCTAAATTCGCGATATAGGCGTCCCAGATCGCAGCGGCGTTGTGGCCCAGCTCATAGAGATATTGCCAGGAATAGATGCCGGTATCGTGGCCGTCATCAAAGCGGATGCGGATGGCGTAATGGCCGACCGGATCCAGCGCCGTTATGCCGACATGGCGGCAGCCGGGCACGATGGTTTTCTGGTGCGGGCCATGCCCCTGAACCTCCGCCGACGGGCTTTCGACGCGCAGCAATTCGGCCGGCAGCGAGAAATGCGAGCCGTCGTCGAAATCGATTTCGAGCGTCGCCGTGGCGCGGTCGAGCCTGATCTCGACCGGCCAGAAACGCGCGGCAGTTTCGTGTTCCAAGGAAATCAGACCTGTTCGATCTGTCGGGCCTCATCGACCAGCATGATCGGGATGCCGTCGCGGATCGGATAAGCGAGACCCGCCTTCGTGCTGATCAGCTCCTGAGCGTCGCGGTCATAGATCAGCGGTTCCTTGGTCACCGGACAGACCAGGATTTCGAGCAGTTTTGGATCGACGCCGAGATCGTTTTGCTGGGACATGGATGAGGGCCTTCGAGAAGATCAGTGTCGGGCGATTTCGCCGCCTGGCTCCAATAGCGCCATTTCGATCATCGTTGTCATCAATTCCGTGCGCATATGCAGGCCGTTTGCTTCCAGCAAGGCCTGTTTCTCGCTGTCCTCAAACGGGCAGATCATGGCGAGAGACGTGACGAGGCGATCATCCGGCGTGTGATCGATCGCGTCCCAATTCGCATCGATGTTGTGATGCTTGAAATATTCCTTCAGGGCGGTGAGCAGCCGCGGGCGGTCGATATCCGCCTCCAGCTCTTCTTCGAAATCGCTGATGAATTCCTGCCAATCGGGCGCAACCGCGCGATAGCCGTTTCGTTCGCGCAATTCGTTGATAATGGTGAAGCGGCAGATGCCGGTCAGCGTGATCAGCATCCTGCCATCCTCAGTTTCGCTAAAGGACGAGATATGGCCGCCGCAACCGACGCGGTAGAGACCGGGCTCACCCTCCGCCGCCGCCGCCTCGACGGGCTGGATCATGCCGATCATGCGGGCCGGCATCGCCAGTGCGTCCTGCACCATGCTGAGATAGCGCGGCTCGAAAATATTAAGTGGCAGCCGTCCCCGCGGCAGCAGCAAAGCGCCGCCGAGCGGGAAGATCGCCATTTCCTTTGGCAGTTCGTGAATTTTGGGCGCGAAGGGTGCGGTCATGAAAACAATAATGTGGAGAGGCGGCGACGACTTTCCACTGTCAACGGATCGGCCACGCCAAAAGCCTCAAATAATTTCAGCAATTGTTTGCGCGCAGCCTCCTCGTTCCAGCTGCGGTTGCGCCGGATGAGATCGAGCAGATGGTCGACCGCCGCCTGCCGGTCGCCGCTGGCGAATTTGGCCATGGCGAGGTCGAACCGCGCCTGGAAATCATTGGGATCGCGGCCGAGCCGCGCCTCAAGCTCGCTTTCCGGTCCGGTCTTTTCGGCCTGCTCTGCAAGCTCGATACCGGCCCGCAGCGCCAGACAATCGGCGGTCTTGGCGCTCTCTTCGGGAATGCCGGCGAGGGCCGCGCGCGCCTTTTCCAGATCGCCGATCGCAAGATAACACCGGCCCATCCCGGCAGCCGCGTCGATATTGCCTGGTTCGTGCTGCAGGATATGGCCGTAAAACGTGCTGGCCGTGCCGATATCGCCGTCTGTAAAGGCCAGCTTTGCCTGGGCCAGCGCCTCTTCGATCGGCGAGACCTGAGCACCCGGCGCTGCTGCAACCAGCCGCTTGATGAATTCCTTGATCTGGCTTTCCGGCACCGCGCCCATGAAGCCATCGACCGGACGTCCGCCCAAAAACGCATAGACTGCCGGGATCGACTGGATGCGCATCTGCTGCGCCAATTCCGGGCTCTTATCGATATCGACCTTGACCATGCGGACGGCGCCCTTGGTCTCGGCCACGGCCTTTTCCAGCATGGGGCCCAGCGTCTTGCACGGGCCGCACCAGGGCGCCCAAAAATCGACAACGACCGGCAGGTCGTGCGAGGCGTCGACGACCTCCTCCATGAATGTGGCGGTGGTAACGTCCTTGACGGCCGCCCTGGCCGGGGCCGCACCGATGATCTGCTCCATGAAAGACCCTAAATAATCGCTGTTTGAAGCCACCTATGTGGCAGCAATGATCCGTGGTGACAAGACCAGCATCATCACCTGATGAGCACCTGCAGGCTCCTGCCCCTCCGCATCCCTTGTCTGCTGGGTGACATGACGTCCGGTCAGCGAAAAGGGGAAGCATATTTGTCCGCAAAGGAGCCGAAGCCAAGGCATTCGAGAGAACCGCTTGCAATGCCGGGCTGTTTGAGTATCATCCGCGCCCTGACTGGCCAGGGCTCGTTTCCATGCGGGCCAAATGCGGGAGTAGCTCAGGGGTAGAGCATCACGTTGCCAACGTGAGGGTCGAGGGTTCGAATCCCTTCTCCCGCTCCAGTCACTAAAGACCCCCGGTTCATGACACCCGATATCTGGCAGGTCGTCGCGATAGGCCCGGGGGATCATGCCGTCAGATCAGTCGCCACCGGACCATGGCGCATCAGGTCCGCCATCATCCGCGCGCGTGCTGGCCTTCGCCAGCATGCTCATGGTGCCCGTCGTCCTGGCCGGGCTGTGGCTGTATGAGCGCGGCGAGATCGATGGCGCGGCCATCCCGATCACCTTCGGCTCGCTCTATCTCGCCTATATCCTGATTGCCCGGCGTCTGGTTGGCGGACTTGAATCGCTGCGCCTCTATGCCGACCAGTTGATCACTGGCGAGGAACGGACACCGCCCGAACAAATCCGCCGCGGCGGCGTGCTGGTCCGTGAATTGGGCTCGGCCATCTTGCGCCTGCGCCGCGCCGGCTTTGACCAGACCGACGCGATGGCGCGGACGCTCAAAACCCGCGAAATCGTATTGGATTCGATGGCCGATCCGATCCTGACGCTGGATGAGACCGGGCGCATCCTGCACGCTAATACCGCTGCCAAACAGCTATTCGGCGTCTCGCCGGTCGGCCGCGCTTTGACCGCAGTGATGCGCCATCCGAGCATCTTGGACGGCGTACAGGCGGTCATGGGGGGTGAGAAGACGCGGGCCGTCGACCTGCGCCTGTCCGATCCGGTTGAACGGGATTTCTCGATCAACATCCAGTCGCTGCCCAGCATTTCACCCGACGGCACCTGGATCATCATGGTGTTTCACGACGTGACGAAGCTGTTGGTCGCCGAACAATTGCGCCGCGATTTCGTCGCCAATGTCAGCCACGAATTGCGCACGCCGCTCGCCACGCTGATCGGTTTCATCGAGACGCTGCTGGGCCCGGCGCGTGACGACGCTGAAGCGCGCGTGCGATTTCTCGGCATTATGCAGGATCAGGCGCAGCGCATGTCGCGGCTGGTCAGCGATCTTTTATCCCTCTCGCGCATTGAGCTTAATGAGCATATGCCGCCGACCGAGCGGATCGACTTGAACGATCTGCTGCGCCGTACCGTCGCCGCCTTGCAGGTTCAGGCCGATAAACGCGGGATGAAGCTGGACCTTGTCAGCGTATCCGGCATGTCCGCAGTGCTGGGCGACGCCGATGAGTTGCAGCAATTGTTTCAGAACCTGATCGACAACGCGCTGAAATACGGACGTCAGGGAACCACGGTGACGATCAAGGCGGAGCCCGCCTCCACCCTGCCGGCAGCGTTTCCGAAATCGCCACATGGCGCGCTGTCGGTCGCGGTCATCGACCAGGGCGAGGGGATCGAGCGGCGGCACTTGCCGCGCCTGATCGAGCGCTTCTACCGGGTCGACGCCGCGCGCTCAAAGGCGATTGGCGGGACCGGCCTCGGCCTTGCTATCGTAAAACATGTGGTCAACCGCCATCGCGGCGCCTTGGCGATCGAAAGCGAACTTGGCGTCGGCAGCGTCTTCACGGTTTATCTGCCGGCCGCCCCCGCCTTGTAACGAGCGCCGATTTTGTGAAGATTTGGCTGCGTGACCATAAGATTCAAAGGCCTATAGTGAAATGAGGTGAGGGTGTCAAAAAACCGTCATCCATCTGTAGTAAGCCTTTGCTGCAATGCCGTATGGCAGGAATGAGAGTGAACATGGGTAACGATCACATCATCAAATCCTATGATGATGAGCTCAATCAGCTGGAAACAGCCCTGGTGCAGATGGGTGGCCTGGTCGAGGAGCAGCTGACCCGCGCGCTGAACGCGCTGGCGCGCCGTGACAGCAGCCTGGCCGAAGAGGTCAAGGCATCGGACGCCCGTGTCGATGCAGCCAATCACGATATTGATAACCGGGTCGTGCGCCTGCTCGCCTTGCGCCAACCGATGGCGATCGATTTGCGCTTCATCGTCGGCGCCATGCGCATGAGCACGGAATTGGAGCGGATGGGCGATTATTCAGCCAATCTCGCCAAGCGGACGATCGCCCTCAACCAATGCGACTATGTCGAGGCGGTGCAGGTTGTGCTGCGCATGGGCAAGCTCGTCACCCGCATGATCAAGGAAGTGCTCGACGCTTATACAGACCGCGACGCCGAACATGCGCGCAAGGCGTGGATGCTCGATACCGAGGTCGACGACATCTATTCCAGCCTGTTCCGCGACATTCTGAACTCCATGTCGGTCGAGCCGAACAACATCTCCTCGCTGACCCATCTGTTGTTCATGGCGAAGAACATCGAGCGGATCGGCGATCACGCGACCAATATCGCCGAGACCGTGTCCTTCATGGTCACCGGCACGCCGCTGCTCGAAGCGCGGCCGAAAAGCGATACATCCAGTTCCGCCGTCGTCCAACCACCGGCCAGCCTATCCCCTTCGGAGTGATGCGATGAAGCCTAAAGTCCTCATCATCGAAGACGAAGCCGCTATATCGATGCTGCTGCGCTACAATCTGGAGCGTGAGGGCTATGATGTCAGCGAAGCACAGGATGGCGAGGAGGCGCTGATCGTCGCGGTCGAGCGCAAGCCCGATCTGGTGGTGCTCGATTGGATGCTGCCCTTGCTGTCGGGCATCGAGGTCTGCCGCCGCCTGCGCCGCCTGCCCGATGTGCGCAACACGCCGATCATCATGCTGACCGCCAGGGGCGAGGAGGCGGACAAGGTGCGCGGCCTCAATTCCGGCGCCGACGACTACGTCACCAAGCCCTTCTCGCCGTCCGAACTGATGGCCCGCGTCCGCGCCGTGATGCGCCGCGCCCGCCCAGGCGCCGAGGCCGAACTGCTCCGCTGCAACGATCTGGTCATGGATCTGGCCGCCCACCGCGTTCGCCGCGCCGAGCGCGACATTCATCTCGGGCCCACCGAATTCCGCCTGCTGCGCTATCTGCTGGAACACCCGAGCCGCGTGTTCAGCCGCGAGCAATTGCTCGACGCCGTCTGGGGCGCCGACATCTATGTCGAGCCGCGCACGGTCGACGTGCATATCCGGCGGCTGCGCAAGGCGCTGAACGACGGGCCGCAGCAGGATCTGATCCGTACGGTGCGTTCGGCGGGCTACGCGCTGGATTCGGCGACGGCTTGAGGCTTACTTCTTGCCATAAGTCGCATCATGATCCGATGCGATGGTGAGAAATCGGATAAAATCGCCATCTCTGTAAGCCGTTGCGCGCCGAGACTGTGTGATGCGCAGCGAGTATATCGCCGACACACCCGATGGCGGCGTGACGCTGGCGATCTTCTCCCATTTCAGTCCATTGTCGCGATAGACTTGGTTCCACGTCATTTGCCGTAGTTTGTTCAGTGTTTCGAGCGCGGAATGTCGCTCGGGCTTTGGCAGATTGAACAATCCATCCTGAAAACGAGGATTGTTGAGATCGAGTGTGACCTTACTCATTCAATCTGGTCAGGATGGCGTCGACGTTATCATCCTTAGGCGGATTTGCCTGAGCCCAGGCCAATGCTTCTTTCAGCTTGGCCGCATGCACAGGCTCATGAACCCATCGCTCGTTGTCCGGCACAACTGTCGCTGTCCGGATCAGCCAGACGCCGGGTTCGCGTTCTTCGACCAACACCTGCCGCCCGGCGAATTGCTTCCCCAGCGAGATTTGCCCGTTAGACCCGATCACCTTGACATTGCCGACGATCCTGGATGACGCGTTCATAATAGCCTCCGCTGCACGCTGGCACTATAGCACGAAATCATACGCAGCGACTCCATGCGATCGCAAATTGCCCCTGGGCCCGATTTAACGCTATGGTCGCCCGGTCGTTAACCTTGTCGAGCGGTGCACCTTCATGCCGGCGCTGGCGCTCGGTCCCAATTCCAAAGTTATGGTCTATGTCGGCCTCGATCTGCTCGGCGACGGGCTGATCAAGCTGCCTTTCGTGCGCGCGCTGCGCCACGCGTTTCCGCAGGGCAATCTGGTCTGGGTCGCCGGGCGCGGCAAAAGCGTCTATGGCAGCAGCCTGGCGCCGCTGGTTCGCGGCCTGCTGAACGCGGTGATCGAGGATGCGCATATCGGCAATAGCGCGCATGAATTACTGTTCCGGCCGCTGGGCGGCGACCAGTTCGATCTGGTGATCGACACGCAAAGGCGGTTTCTGACCAGCCTGATCTTGAAACGCGTGCGCACCCGGATGTTCGTCTCCGGTACGGGCGATTTTGTGCTGTCGGACGTGAAACCGGCGGAGGGCTATCAGAAGCCCGAGGCGATGATCCGCCAGATGCTCGATCTGCTGGAGATTGCGACCGGCAGGCCGGCCGAAACCAATGCGCCGCTGCCGCTTGAGGAAGACATGCGCATCCTGGCGGCAAAGCTGCTGCGCGGCGGCTATGCCTATGTCGCGATCGCCCCCGGTGCTGGCGGCAAGCACAAGCAATGGCCGCTCGATAATTTCGTGACCGTGGCGCGCTCGCTCGCGCATACCGGGCGCGTGCCGGTCTTCCTGCTCGGCCCCGATGAGCGCGACTGGTATGGGCATTTGTCGGCGGTGGTGCCGTCGGCCTTGTTCCCGCTCCAGAACGCGATGGCGCGGGGCTATGATTTGCGCGCCGATCTGACGATCGCACTCGCCCAGCGCTGCGTAGCCGGTCTCGCCAATGATAGCGGCGGCGGGCATCTAATTGCGGCGTCCGGCATTCCCTTGGTGTCGATGTTCGGTCCGACCGATCCCGGTAAGTTTGCCCCGATGGCGAGGAGCCTGACCATCCTACGCGCGCAGGATTTCGGCGGCGACGACATGAAACTGATCCCGCCGGCTAATGCGCTACACGCGCTCGACCAGTTGATGGGTGGATAAGGCAGTCTCCGCCACGCTGCGGCGCAGATAGATCAGCAGGACGATGCCCGGGATGCCGAGCAGGCTGGTGCTGAGAAAGAATTGCACCCAGCTCATATGATCGGCCAACCAACCGCCGCCCGAAGCAAAGAAGGTCCGGCCGACAATGGCGAGCGAGGTCAGCAGCGCCAATTGGGTTGCCGTGTGCTGGCGCGAGCTCAGCATCGCGACATAGGCGACGAAGGCCGCTGCGGCCGCGCCCGCACTGAAATTATCGAGGAACAGGGCTGCGGAAAAAACCAGACGGTCGTGGCCTGCGATCGCCAGGCCCGCATAGGACCACAAAGTCAGGCTCTGGGCGATGGCGCCAATCAGCAATGCGCGAAACAAACCGATCAGGCCAACCAGCCAGCCGCCGACAAAGATCCCTAGCATCGTCGCGGCGACGCCCAGAATCTTGCTGCCCGTCGCGATCTCGTCGGCGGTGAAGCCCAGATCGACGTAAAGCGGAATGGTCATGCGCTCGGCCACCGCGTCCGCCAGCTTGAACAGGATGATGAACAGCAGAATCCATAGCCATTGGTGGCGCGTGGTGAACTCGACAAACGGGTCGACAATCGCCTCCCTCAGCCGGGCAGAAAAGCCGACAGCCTTGCTCACGGCAACCGCACCCAAATCCGGCTCGGGACTTAACAGCGCGGTCAGCACGCCGACCGCCATCAGGGCCGCCATCACCGAATAGATCGCCGACCAGGGCAGAAACTCGCTCAGGTAGAGAGCACCGGCACCCGAGGTCAGCATACCGATCCGGTAGCCATATTGCGTGACCGCCGCACCTGCCCCCTGGCGCGTCTCGTCGAGGATTTCGACGCGGTAGGCGTCAATAACGATGTCCTGGCTGGCGGAAAAAAACGCGATGGCGACAACGCCCGCCGCAGTCCAGAACGGGTCGCTCCCCGGATCGGTCATGCCGGTCGCAACCATCGCGGCGGCCAGCAGGATTTGCGTGACGATCATCCAGGAACGCCGGCGGCCAAGCCGGCCGATCAGCGGCACCGTCACGTGATCGAACAGCGGCGACCAGACGAACTTGAAGTTATAGGCGAGTGTCGCAATGCCGAATAAGCCGATGCTGGTCTTGGAAATGCCGAGCGTGCGCAGCCAGTAGCTCATCGTCGACAGCGTCAGCGCCAGTGGCAGCCCGCTCGAAAACCCCATCGCGAGCACGATCAGCAGGCGCCGATCGCGATAAGTCTGTCCGAGGAGCGACGTGATTTTCATCGGCCTACTGAGTCAGGATAGCCGACTTAGGTCAAGGGTAGCGCTTGGCACTCCGGGCCACCATGATTATCGTGATTGCTGCACCGCAGCCGCGCCGGCCGCAGAGTTGAAGGGGTTTGATGATCGACTTCCGTTCACCCACGCGCCGCACTCTGTTGACGGCCGGTGCTGCCGCCGGCGCTGCGTTGCTGCTGGGTCCTGGTCTCAAGTACCCTGCCAAGGCAGCAGCGCGCTTTGGCCCGGTCGCGGAAGACAAGGCGTTGATCGCCTTTGGCTATGTCGGGCCGGTCAGCGACGAAGGGTGGACCTGGTCGCATGAGCAAGGAAGGCTGGCGGTCGAGGCCGCGTTTCCCAAGCTGAAGACGGTCAAGGTCGAGAGCATCCCCTTCTCCGCCGAGGCGAGCCGGACCTTCAAACGGTTTGTGGCGGAAGGCGCCAATCTCATCTTTTCCACCAGCACCTATGGCGACCTTCTGCGCGATGTCGCCCTTCGTGCACCCAATGTGGCCTTTCTTGAATGCGGGACGCCGGCGCCAGCGGGCAATCTCGCGAGCTATTTCGTGGCGCACTGGTATCCAAGCTATATCGCCGGCGTCGCGGCGGCGTTGATGAGCAAATCCGACAAATTTGGATATGTCGCATCCTTTCCGGTGCCGACGGTCTATTCGGGGTCCAATTCCTTCTTGATGGGCGCCAGATCGGTGAACCCGGCGGCCACGCTTCAGGTGATCGCCATCCATAACTGGTTCGATCCTCAAGCGGCCGCGCAGGCCGCCGCAGCACTGATCGATAGCGGTGTCGACGTGCTGTTTGGCATCATGGACGAGCCGTCTATGCTGCAAGTGGCGGAACGGCGGGGAAAGAAGGCGATCACATGGAACACCGATCTGCGCCGCTTCGGACCTGGGGCCTATGTCTCGTCCATCATCATCGATTTCAAGCAATTCTATGTGGATCAGGTGCGCGCCCGGCTGGAGGGCAGGTGGAATGCCGAAAGCGTGATCCTGCCGATGGGGACGGGCGTCGATCTCGACACTTGGGGTGGAACCGTGCCGGCCCCGGTGCGTGCGCAGGCCGACGCCGTGCGAATGCGCATTCATGGCGGCTGGAGTCCGTTTGTCGGCGAGATCAAGGATAACAAGGGCATTATCCGCTTCGCCGCAGGCCAACAGATGACCGACCAGGAACTCGATAATTGGAACTGGTCAATCGACGGCGTGCAGGGAATTTGATCGCTATGAGCCGCGCTTCGCCAGATGAGGAAACCCCATTAAACGCTGCACCGCCGCGCATGGCGCTGCCGACCGAAATTCCGGTGATCGACGTTGCCGGCCACGATGACGCGAGTGCTGCCAGGCTGCTGCGCGACGCCTGTGAAAACTCTGGCTTCTTCTACATCTCGGGGCACGGCGTGCCTCCATCGGTCGTGGAGACGGCGTTTGTCCAGGCAAAGCGCTTTTTCGACCTGCCGTTGGATGAGCGTTTGACAGTGATCAAGGATCGCTTCCATCGCGGCTATCTTCCGCTCGGCACGACGCAGCGTCCGGGGCAGAAAAAGGACCTGAAAGACAGCTTCGATTTCGGCGTCGAACTGCCACTGACCGATCCCGATGTGATCTGCGGCATGCCGCTGCACGGGCCCAACCAATGGCCCGATCTGCCTGGATTCCGGGGCGCCATGGAAACCTATGCCGCCTATGTCCGGACGGCGGCCCTTAAACTGGTCCGCGTCCTGGCTTTAAGCCTTGATCTCAATGAAGACTTCTTCCTGCAGCATTACCAAAAACCGGTCTTCACGACGCGCGTCATTCACTATCCCGTACCCGATCAGCGGTTCGAGGCGGAGTACGATATCGGCGCGCTGGCCCATACCGATTACGGGCACATCACCGTGCTCGCCCAGGATCCCTCCGGCGGTCTTGAGATCCGGCTGCCGTCAGGCGAATGGGTATCCGCCCCGGTCATCGACGGGACGTTCGTGGTCAATCTCGGCGATCTGATGCAGCGATGGTCGAATGACGCCTATCGGTCGAATTATCACCGCGTGGTCAATCGCTTGGGGCGCGACAGACTATCGATACCAACCTTCGTGTATCCCGATTTCCGCACGCTCATATGCTGCATCCCGACCTGCGTCAGTGCCGACCGGCCGGCCAAATATGAACCCGTTCTGGCCGGCGACTACGTGGCAGATATGCTGCGGGCGACCCAGGGTTTCCGCAGTCCTGCCAGCGCAGATGCGTGATGCATAACGCAGAAGCCTTCATACGCGGCCTGCCAAAGGCAGAGCTGCATATGCATATCGAAGGCGCGATCGAGCCCGAACTGCTGCTCAAGCTGGCGCGACGCAACGCCATAAGCTTGCCTTGGACCTCGCCCGCCGAGATACGCGCCGCCTATCAGTTTACCGACCTCCGCTCGTTCCTCGTTCTGTTCTATGAGGGGCTGAAGGTCCTGCGTCTTGAGGAGGATTTCTACGAGGTCACCAGCGCCTATCTGCGGCGTGCTCAGAGCGAGGGCGTGCGGCATGCTGAAATGTTCATCGGCCCGCAGGGTTTCCTCGAGCAGGGTGTGCGCCTCGACGATCTGATGAACGGCGTGCTGCGCGCGATGCGGGACGGTGAGGTCGCCGGAATCACGTCGAAATTGCTGATCAGCACCCACCGACATCGGACGGAAGCCGCCGCCCTCGACATGCTGGAACAGATCGATCCGTGGCTCGAGCATATTACGGGCATCGGCATGGGCGGCCCCGAACTCGGCAACCCGCCGACCAAATTCGCGGCCTATTTCAAGGCATGCCGGGCGAAGGGCCTGCGACTTTCCATCCATTCAGGCGAAGAGGGCCCAGCCTCCTACATCCGTGAATCGATCGAGGTGCTGGGGGTGGACCGGATTGATCACGGCAATGCCTGTATGGACGATCCGTCGCTTGTCGACGAGTTGAGATCACGCGCCATACCGCTCACGATCTGTCCAGTATCCAATCTGATGACACATGTCGTCGCCACATTGGAGCAGCATTCGCTGAAGGCGATGATGGATGCCGGTCTCCTCGTCACCGTCAATTCGGACGATCCTGCTTTCTTCAGCAGCTACATCCACGACAATTTCATGCGGATAAAAGCGGCGCTTAATCTCAGTGTCGACGATATCATCACCCTGGCGCGCAACAGTTTTATCGCCTCATATCTTTCCGAACGCGAAATCGCCGAGGCACTCGCCCAGATCGACGACTATGTCGCCGCCGATCGGCTGAACTGAAGGGGTTTGATGGTCGATTTTCTTAACCCGACGCGCCGCAGCGTGTTGACTGCGGGTGCCGCCACC
This sequence comes from uncultured Elstera sp., assembly GCA_903931835.1. Classification (GTDB taxonomy): domain Bacteria; phylum Pseudomonadota; class Alphaproteobacteria; order Elsterales; family Elsteraceae; genus CAIZEE01. The sequence continues at coordinate 3,551 of CAIZEE010000720.1, read as the reverse complement.
GGGGCGGCCATGTTGCTTGGCCCGTGGAAATCCGCTCATGCCGCACCGCCCTTCGGCCCGGTGGCGGAAGACAAGGCGATGATCGCCTTTGGCTATGTCGGGCCGGTCAGCGACGAAGGGTGGACCTGGTCGCATGAGCAGGGAAGGCTGGCGGTCGAGGCGGCGTTTCCCAAGATCAAAACGATGAAGGTCGAAAGCATTCCCTTCTCCGCCAACGCCACCAGAACCTTCAAGCGCTTCGTGTCGGATGGCGCCACGCTGGTCATTGCGACGACGAGCTGGGGCGATCTGTTCGAAGACGTGGCGAAGCGCACACCGGATGTCGCGTTCCTCGAATGCGGCGCGCTCAATCAATCGAGCAATCTCGGCAGTTTTTACATCGCGCATTGGTACCCGAGCTATGTCACCGGCGTCGCGGCCGGGCTGATGAGCAAGAGCGGTAAATTGGGCTATGTCGCGTCGTTTCCCCTGCCCGCGGTCAATGCCAGCGCCAATGCCTTTCTGCTGGGGGCGAAATCGGTCAATCCTGCCGCCACGATGCAGGTCATCGCCATCCATAGCTGGTTCGACCCGCAGGCGGCGGCCCAGGCCGCGACCGCGCTGATCGATAGCGGGGCCGATATCCTGTTCGGCATCATGGATGACCCGGCCTATCTGCAGGTGGCGGAAAAGCGCGGCGTCAAGGCGGTAATGTGGAACACCGATCTCAGGCGGTACGGGCCCAAGGCCTATGTCTCCTCGGTCGTGCTCGACTTCAAAAAATATTATGTCGATCAGGTTCGGGCCCGCCTTGCCGGCAATTGGGTGCCGGAGCGGATGATCCTGCCGATGGGTGTCGGCGTCGATGCCGATGCCTGGGGCGAAACCGTGCCCGAACCGGTGCGCCGCCAAGCCGATGCGGTGCGCGCCAAGATCATGGGCGGCTGGAGCCCGTTTGTCGGTGAGCTGAAGGACAATAAAGGCGTCGTTCGCCTGGCATCGGGTCAGCGCATGACCGAGGACGAAATCAACACATGGGGCTGGCCGGTCGACGGCGTGTCCGGCCTGTAGGGGATATCGTGATGCAGGACTACATCGCAGGTCTACCCAAGGCGGAATTGCATCTGCATATCGAGGGCACGCTGACGCCCGATCAGCGCCGCGACTTTGCCGCCAGAAACCGCATCACCCTGCCCGACGATGCCTTCATCGCGAAAACGCCGACACCCGCAGCGGAAGGCCAGTCGCCCGCCGACATGGCGGCATGGTCGCTCGCTGAATTCCTGCGCCTGTATTTCCTCGGTCTTGAGACGCTCCGCACCGCTGAGGATTTTCGCGACATGATGGTCGCGCATCTGCGCAATTGCGCCGCCGAGAACGTGGTCTATTCGGAAATCATGTTCGATCCACAGGCGCATACCACGCGCGGTGTCGCCTTCGAGGCGGTCATGGAAGGCCTGCTGGAAGGACGCCGGATCGGCCGGGAGTTCGGCGCCGACAGCAATGTCATCCTCTGCGTGCAATGGGACCGGTCGCCCGAGAGTGCGATGGCAACGCTCGACACGGCCAAGCCTTTCAGTGACGAGATCGTCGGGCTGGGGCTCGACTCCACTGCGGTCGGGACGGATACTTCGGACTTCGAACTCGTCTATAATCGCGCGGAGGACGAAGGCTATCGCCTGACCGCCCATTGCGATTGCGATATCCCCGGTGCTGCCCAGCGCATCCGCGATTGCGTCGAGATACTCGGCGTCGAGCGGATCGATCACGGCATCAATGTGCTCGATGATCCTGATGTGCTGGCGCTGGTGCGCGACCGCAGGATCACTTGCACCGTCTGCCCGACCTGGCGCATCGGCGACCCCGGGCCCCGCCGGATCACGCAGCTCAAGGCCATGAGGCAAGCCGGCATCGTCGTCACGATGAATTCCGACGACCCCGGCTATTTCGCAAGCCGCACGATGGGAAATATGGTGAGCGAAATCAACCGCGCCGGATTGTTCACGGAAGCCGAGATCGCCCAGTTCATGGTCACGGCGTTTGAGCATTCCTGGGCACCGGCGGAGACGCGCGCGCGGCATGTTCGGAGCGTCCATGACTACGTCGCCGCCTTCGAACGACCGTCCCACGGGTAGCGGGTATGACGCGGACGCTGGCCGTAGCGCTGATCCTCCTGTCAATGATACTCGGCACTCCGTGTGGCGCGGAGCCGGCAAAATGCAGCGTCGATGCAATCCAGAAACTCGCCACTGCCGATGTCGAGATCGCCACCGCGACGCCGGTTGAGGCCGAGACCGGCAAGCCCGCCCATTGTTCAGTGTCCGGCATAATCCGCACGACCGACGACGCGTCGCCCCCGCAAGTACCCGCCGGACATGCCCGCTTCCGCTTGGAGTTGCCGGAGGTCTGGACCAACCGGTTCGTGATGTTCGGCGTCGGCGGGTTTGGCGGCAGCCTGGAACCGTCCGCTAACCCTACCGACGTTGATGCGGCTTTGCCGGAAGGCTATGCCGTCGCGATCAACGATGCGGGCCATATCTCCACGCCCGGTATCCTGGTCGATGGCAGCTTCGCCATGAAGCCGGATGGCACGGCCAACTCGGCCGCCCTCACAGATTATTTCTGGCGCGCAACCCATCGTTCGACCGTGCTGCTGCAGAAGCTCGTCGAGGCCTATTACGGCCAAGCCATCAAGGCCGCTTATTTCGACGGTTGCTCCAATGGCGGGCGGCAAGGGTTGATGGAGGCCGAACGCTTCCCCGACGATTATGACGGCATCATTGCCGGCGCTCCTTTCCTCGACCTTCGGCTGATGCTGGGCGACATCAAGGTGCAGAAGGCCAATCTGGCAGGGCGCCTGTCGCCCAAGGATCTGGGCCTGATCGACCGCTATGTGGTGAAGCAATGCGACGCGGAGGACGGTGCACGCGATGGAATCATCCAGAATCCAAAGCGCTGCAAGCTCGATTTCGACGCGCTGCTGTGCAAGGGCGCCGATCAAAACGATTGCCTCACCGACGGCCAGATCGCGACGCTCAACGCCTACTTGGCCGATACCGTAGGCCAGGATGGCACGGTCATCTATCGCGGCTTCGCACCCGGAAACCTCCTGAACTCCGGCGCGGCGTTTTTCCAGTTCGGTGTAGATGCCCAGCCAACACCGAAGCCCGGTAAATCCTGGCCTGAGCATAAAGGGCCGCTCGAATATGAATTCGATCTGGAGGCGCTGAGATATCTCATCCTGCACCGGAAGACGGCATCAATCCTAGACTACCCGGTCGGCCTCACCGGCATTGTCGATCCCGAGACGCTCGGCAAATACGACCGAGCGGTCTCAGCCGGCAACGCCAACAATGTGGAGGCCCTGCGCGCCTATCTCGATTCAGGCCGCAAGCTTATCCTCTATCACGGCTATTCCGACCCGGCGATTTCGCCCTATGGCACGGTGGATTTCTTCGAAGCACTCGCCCATCCTGGGTCCCGGCTGTTCATGGTGCCGGAAATGGGCCATTGCGGCGGCGGGGACGTCCCCGACCGCTTCGACACGCTACTCGCCCTTCAGCATTGGGTCG
>CAIZEE010000719.1 GCA_903931835.1 uncultured Elstera sp. | reverse complement strand
GTCATAGATGCTGAGATCGGTATCGGTATGCGCAGTGTCATGCGCATGGACGGTGAGGATGCGCCCGCCGAGATCGATGTTGGCCTCGCGGCCGGCGCCAAGCTGAACCTTCGGCTCGATAATCGTCGAACCTGCCGCCGCATCGGCACCGATCATCCGTTCGAGCGCCTTTATGTAGTAAGTGCCGCGCGCCGCAAACTCATCGGGCAATCGTTGATGCCCGACAAAGGTCACGCCCGGTGCTGCGAAGGCGGCGGCGCCGAAAATATGGTCAGGATGGACGTGGGTGTAGATGACGAAGCGGATCGGCAATTTGGTGATCTGCTCGATCGCCGCCTTGAAGCGCTTGCCCTCGTCCAGGCTGCCGCCGGTATCGATCACGGCCACGGCGTCATGGCCGATGACAAAGGCCAGATTGGCGATGTCCCCGTGATTGGCCTCATCCATATCGGCGACGGCGCCTTTGAAGGCGTAGATGCCGGGGGCGACTTCGCTGACAGGCAGCGGGTCCGCCGCCGCCAGACGCGGCGCCAGCGTGACGGCAACCAGGAAAGCAACCCAGAACCGCAACACCGCTATCCGACCTTGACCGGCGCTCCCGGCAGTCCGCCGATGCGACGGTAAATATAGGGGGGCGGTTCGGAGCCGGACTCGATCTGCGCCACATCCAGCAGAGCGTGATCGGGCGACAACTGGCACGCCGGGTCGACGCGCGCGGCATCGCCGGTCAGCGCGAAGGCCTGACAGCGGCAGCCGCCCCAGTCGATCTCCTTGCGGTCGCAGGACCGGCACGGCTCTGGCATCCAATCGGTGCCGCGGAAACGCTGGAACACTTCGGAATTGGCCCAGATATCGGCCAGGCTGTGATCCATCACGTTGGGGAAATCAAAGCCGGTCAGGCTCTCGGCCGCATGACAGGGCAGCACCTTGCCGGCCGGTGTCACATTGAGGAACTGCCGACCCCAGCCGCCCATGCAGGATTTCGGGCGATGCGCGTAATAGTCCGGCACGACATAGTCGATCATCAGCACGCCTTTCAGGCGAATGCGCGCCGCATCGACGATCTCGGTCGCGCGTTCCAACTGTTCGCGCGTCGGCATTAGCGAGGCGCGGTTGGCGAGCGCCCAGCCGTAATACTGGACATGGGCCACTTCCAGGCGCTGCGCGCCAAACTCGATGCACATCTCGATCATGCGTTCGAGGCTGTCCAGGTTCTGGCGATGCACGACGAAATTGATGGTCAGCGGCACGCCCGCCTCGACCACCCAGCGGGCCAGTTCCAGCTTCTTTGCATGTCCACCGGCATAGCCGCCGATGCGGTCGGCATTGGGCGCTTCGACATCCTGCATGCTGAGCTGAACATGGTTGAGCCCAGCGTCGACCAGGACCGCCAGCTTCGCCCCGTCCAGCAGCACGCCCGAGGTGATCAGATTGGTGTAAAGCCCCGCGTCACTGGCCGCCCGCATCAATTCGGGCAAATCCTTGCGCGCTGTCGGCTCGCCACCCGACAAATGAACCTGCAACACGCCCATTGCCGCAGCCTCGTTGAAGACCCGCACCCAAGTTGCCGTGTCGATCTCGGTGCCGCCGGCATCAAGATTGGTCGGATTGGAGCAATAGGGGCATTGCAGCGGACAGCGATGCGATAGCTCGCACAGCATGGCGAGCGGCGGGGCAGGGGCTGCCACGGCGGGCTTGCTCGGCAATGGGGCGAGTTCGGCGGTCATGGCGTCAGCACTCCCTTGTCGACGAAATCCTGGAACAGCGCGATCACATCGGTCGCGATGAGGTCGCGCGGTGCGTTGAAGCGCTGCGCCAGGTCGTCGACGATTGCGTCGACGGTCTTCACGCCGTCGATCAATTTCAAAATCTCCACCGTTTGCGCGTCTGGCAGGATCAGCTTTTCCGGCGCCAGCACGATCCAGGCGTCACGCACCGCATCGAAGCGGAATTTCACATGACGCGGCCAGCGAAGCGTGATCTCGCCGCTAACCGCGACGCGCTGTTTCTTTACCGGCTCCGACATGGTCCCTGGCGTCCTCAGGTATGAAAGCGCCCGGCGAGACCATCCTTGGTTCGACATAGGCAAGATAAAGCGCGTCGAGCTGAACCCATAACACGTCACATTTAAAGCGCAGCGCGTCTAATACAAGTTCCTGCTGCTCGCGCGTTTTTGCCTCGCGTTTGACATAGGCGAGAGCAAATTCGACGTCGCGCTTGGCTTGCGTCAGACGCGGCGTGAAATAGGCCAGCGTGTCCTGATTGATGAAGCTGTAATTGGCCAGCATGCCCGACATGCGTTCGGAGATGATGTTGGGTGAGAACATCTCGGTGAGAGACGAAGCAACCGCTTCCAGCACCGTCTTTTCGCGCACGAAGTTGACATAGGCTTCGACTGCGAATTTGGTCGCCGGCAGGATGCCCTTCATGGCGATGACATCGTCGCGGTTAAGCCCGACATTCTCCGCCAGTTTCAGCCAGCGCTCGACGCCGCCGCCCTTATCATCCTCACCATCGTGATCGATGATGCGGGTGCGCCAGGCGCGGCGTTCCGCCGGGGTTGGCAGGCGCGCCAGCACATAGGCGTCCTTCACCGGGATATGCGCCTGATAGCAATAGCGATTAAGCGCCCAGGCCTGAATCTGGCCGAGGCTGGCTTTCCCGCTATGCAGGATTTTGTGGAAAGGGTGGTGAATGTGGTAGCGCTCAGCGCCGATCGCGCGCAAGGCGGCTTCCAGTTCTTCCGGGCTCAACAGCGTACTCATAAAACGATCTCCATCCCGTCAAAGGAAACTTCCCATCCGGCTGCGTTGACCGCAGCTCGCTCCGGAGAGTCGTCCAGCAAAACCGGGTTCGTGTTATTGATATGGATCAAAACTTTGCGCGCGACGTCGAGCGGCGCGAAGGCGGGGATCGTCGCCAGACGCGGATTGTCGCCGGTCAGGCTCATATGCCCCATGCGTTGGCCGGTCTTCTGGCCCACGCCCTTTTTGATCATTTCGTCGTCGGTGTAGACCGTGCCGTCGAACAGCACCAGCTTGGCGCCGCGCAGGCGATCGGCCAATTCATCGGTCATCGACGCGCAGCCCGGAATGAAAAAGAACTCAGTACCGGCACCGTCGGAAATCCGAGCGCCGACAGTGCCTTCGCCCTGGCTCTGTGCTGCCGGATCGGCCACTGCCGCCTCCAGGTACAGCGGAATCTTGCCGGGCACGCTGAACAGTTCGATGGTGAGGCCCAGCGCATGGCCATTGACGTCGATCAGGTCGATCGGTTCGTGCAGCGTCAGTGTCTTGCGCTGTACCACATCGGGGGCGAGCACCTCGAAAATCGGATTGGCCTTCAATACATCCTGGATCTTGGAGGTGGCGTAGAGCATGAACGGCTCGCGCTCGCGCAAGGTCAGCAATCCGGTAATCGTGTCGATATCGGCACAGGTGACCATAACGCTCGCAATCGGCGTTGAGCGTAGGCCGTGATTGGGATGTAAAGCGGGGGTAGCCTCGATCTGCGCCTTCATATCGGGGGAGGCGTTAACGACAAGCCAGCGCTCGCCATCTGCAGATACAGCTATCGATGCTTGGGTACGGGATTTTGCTGCCGGATCACCGGCGCGCGCTCGCCTACAGGCCGGCGCGTTGGAATTCCACTGGGGAAAACCACCACCGGCAGCCGCGCCGAGAACGATGATGCGCATAGCTAGCGTTCACCATTCTCGATGGCGCAGCCGCCGGTAGCGAGACTTACTTAACGTCGGCGCAAGCGTAGCTGTTGATTTCGAGACCAACCGCGACTTCGACGAACTTCGGTGTGTTCCAGGCCATAGTTTCCTCCAACATGTAACGTTACCAACACCCTTAAAATAGGATCGCCGACCTATGGTGTCAAATCGTTTTTTAGAGTCATTCCAAAAACCGACGGCCCTATAAGGCATCTTCACCAGCGCACAATAGCGTCAGCCTATCGGATGATCCAGTGTTTTTGAGGCCCTGTTTATGATGCTGATAGCTGACATCCAAGGAGGGCAGGCGTAGTATCCTGGGCATGCGCAATTCTATGACGCCATCGTGACCCGATTTACCCTGGTCGCCCTCGGTTTGGCCGCAGTTTGCCTTGTGTTTGCTGTGCCGAGTGCGGCGGTTAGCGCCGATCCGCCGGCGGCCGCGACGGCCACACACCCGACCAAAAACAAGCCTGTCACGGCAAAGCCGAAGACGAAAACAGCGGTCAAGCCCGCCGCGTCTCTGGCCGACCAGCCGATCTACCAGCAGCTTTTTGCCAAGCTTGATGCTGGCAACGGCGCTGCAGCACACGACCTCGCCTTGCGCACCGGCGATCCGCTGCTGATCAAATATGACCGATGGTATGAGCTGACCCGGGCGCTCGCGCCGGCGAGCTTCACCGAGATTTCGGACTTCATCCGCGACAACCCCGATTGGCCCGGCCAGTCGATGCTGCGCTATCAGGCGGAGGAGGCGCTGACGCTGGAGGGAACTGATCCGGTCATCATTGGCTGGTTCGAAGATCACGAGCCGCAGACGCGCGAAGGGCGCATCCGGCTGGCCGACGCGTTTGCCGCCGCCGGCCGCGATGCGGAGGCGCTGGCGCTGTTGCGCCGGGTCTGGATCGAGGATCCGTTCGTACCGAATGACGAAAAAAGCTTCCTCGATAAATACGGCCGGGCGATCCGTACGGAGGATGACATAGCCCGTCTTGATCGGCAGCTATGGCGGGGTCAAAGCGATGCCGCGCGGCGGCAGTTGCACCGGGTCGATGACGGGCATCAGGCGGTGGCGCTCGCCCGGCTGGCGTTGCAGGCCAGTACTGGCGCCGTCGATCAGGCTCTCGCCAAAGTCCCGGCTGATCTGCAACGCGATCCGGGTCTGCTTTATGACCGGATTCATTGGAACCGGCTGAAGGGCTTTAATCAGCAGGCTTGCGATCTGCTGCTCAACCCGCCGGCCGAACTGATCCGCCCTGATCTGTGGTGGAGCGAGCGTGAAATCCAGATCCGTTATGCGATCGCCGCGAATGACGATGGACTCGCCTATCGCCTTGCCATCGGGCACGGGCTGACTACCGGGACCGAGTATGTCCAGGCGGAATTCATGATCGGTTGGGTCGCCTTCCGCATGATGCACAAGCCGGATGTGGCGCTGACGCATTTCGCCGCCGGCTTTGCCGCCAGCAAGACCTCGTCCGGTATCGCCCGCAATGCTTATTGGGCCGGGCGCGCGGCGGAGGAAATCCCCGATCCAATCGGCGCCACTGGCTGGTATGTGAAGGCGGCCGATGATCTGACAAGTTTCTATGGGCAATTGGCGGCCGCCAAGCTGGCGCTGCCTGAGGCCGTGCGCCTGCCGCCCGAGCCCGTGCCGACAGCGGAGCAGATTGCGGTCTTCAACGATCGCGAGGCGGCCAAGATGGCGCATCGGCTGATCGAAGTGGGAGCCCCCGACCGGATTGATCCGTTCCTGCTGCGCATGGCCGAAATCTCATCCTCACCACAGGATGCCGAGCAGATCGCGGCCTTGGCGCGCAGTGCCGGGCGTGCCGATCTCGCCGTCAATGTCGCAAGACGGGTGCAACGCAACGGCATCCTGCTGGTCGATAGCAGCTACCCGATCCTACCGCCGACGATCATCGGCGAGTCAGGCGACGCCGCCGAATCCGCCTTGATTCACGCCTTGATCCGCCAGGAAAGCGGTTTTGCCACGACTGCGGTCAGCAAAGTCGGCGCGCAGGGCTTGATGCAATTGATGCCGGCGACGGCCAAGAGCGTGGCCGCCAAGCTCAAGGTGCCCTTCTCGCCGGTCCGGCTGCTGCACGACCAGGGCTACAATGCCCAACTCGGCCAAGCCTTCATGGGCAATGTTCTTAATGATTTCTCAGGCTCGTATCTGCTGGCGGTCGCGGCCTACAACGCGGGGCAGGGGCGCGTGCATCAATGGCTGCGGGATATCGGCGATCCGCGCGACGGGCATATGGAGGCGGTCGATTGGATCGAACGCGTGCCGTTTGGCGAGACCAGGGTCTATATCCAGCGTGTGCTGGAGGCCCTGCAGATCTATCGCATCCGGTTGAACAAGGGGAATGCCGCGATGGAATTCGGCACTTTTGCGGCTGAGCCCGCAGCCGGATCACCCTGGTGCCTGATCGCCTGCAGCGCCAGCGTGGCAACACCGCTGCCGGTGCACGTCAATTAGCTCAGGCGGCGGCCTACTCGCCAGCCGCCATCTCCACCGCCGCTGGAACAGTCTCCCAATTTGCGTCGGCGATGACCCGCTGCTGGATCGCCGGGGCTTCCGTCTGATCCCTCTGCGACGCGCCATCCAAGCGTTGGCAGAGGCCTTCGAGCTGCGCGCCGGCTTCGATCGCCAGGCTTTCGTGTAAGACATCGCCCGACATGCGCGCGGTTTTCAGCAGCACCACTTCGCGCGCCTTGATCCGACCCTGGATCGTGCCGTGGAGCCGCACCGTGTCGACCGCAACTTCGCCATATACCGAGGCGTTCTCGCCGATGGTTACGGCGCGCGCGGTAATGTCGCCGTGGACCAAGCCTTCGATCTGGATTTCGCCATCGCTCTTGATATTGCCGGTGATTGTCATTTCCGGCCCGATGATCGACGGCACTTCACGGGTGCGCGCATGATGATCAGTCAGCGGCGTCGGCGCAGGAGATTTAGGGGTTCTTACTGACGAGAACATTTGAGATGGCCCTCAGAAAATTGATGGGATTACGCGCTTCGCCATCGACTCGTACTTCGTAGTGAAGATGGGGGGCTTCGGCTCGTCCGGTCTGACCGACCCGTCCGACAGGATCGTGTAGTGCCACCATTTGGCCTTCGGTGACGTCAAATTTCTGTAGATGCGCATAGCGGGTCACGATGCCGTAGCCGTGATCGATTTCCACCATGTTGCCGTAATCGCCCGATCGCTGGGCTGTGATGACCTTGCCGGGGGCGGGGGCTACGACCTGCGTGCCCATCGGCGCCAGCATATCGAGGCCGGTGTGATAGGCCGGGTGATTATTGAACGGATCCATCCGGTAGCCGAACGGGCCGCTGACCATGAACTCAGGAAGCGGCGAGCCGAGCGGTAAGGTCGAAATGAACAATTTCAGCTGATTGATGCGGTCGATATCGAAGGTCAGCGTCGCCGTCGCGGGCGTGTTCTGCAGATCGATGTCCTTGGACTGGCCGCCATGCCAGGGTACGAACGGCCCGCCGCGCGCCGGCTTTACCTCGCCGCGCATCTGCAGGATGCGTTTGGCGTCAATGCCGGTCGACACCATGATGCGTTCGATCTGCGCGATCGTGCTATGCGTCTGTTCGGCCAGTTTTGCCAGCGATTGTTCGTGCTGCGCACTGATATCGACCACGCGCTTTTCCGCAGCTGCCAGTTTCTCGGCTATTGCGGCCTTCTCGTCGAGCGCCACGCGGCGCGATTGCAGCGCCTGTTCGGCCGATTGCTGTTCGACGGAAAGGGCGGTCTGAAGATCCGTGATGCGGCTGCTGCTCTCGGCCAGCTGCTTTTCCAACTGCGCCACACGGAAGCCCAGGGCGGCTCGGGCCACCGCAAAATCGATCTTGTCTGATTTACTGGTGCCGACGCCGGCGAGCTGGGAGCTGAGCTTGCCGGCACCCTCGGTCAATTGCGTGCTCGCCTGACTGAAGCCGCTGATCTCGCCCTTGATCGAGGCGATACGTTCCTGCAACGCCTTTTCCGTTTCCGCGACCTGTGCCGCTTCGGGGTCGGCGGCCTGTGCGCTCTTGCCGTCCTTCTGCGCTGCCTGGTTCTTTTCGACCAGCGCCGTCAGATAGGAGCGATAATAATCGAGATCGTTGGTGATCGAGACCAGCTTGTCGCGTTCGCGCGCTACCTGATTGACCATATCCTCATAGGCAACCAGCGTCGTCAGGATCTGACCCTGCTTCACGGTGATCTTGTGCGAGCTATAGACGTAGCCAACCGTCGACCACAGCATCCAGACCGCACATCCAAGCGCAATCGACGCGGCGGTAACTTGATGACGGGAGGAGAGCGGGTAGGATTTGATCGTGTCGCGCTGGCGCAGAATGATTTGGCGCTCGGGGAAAAGGTCAACCCGTCGCTGGTTGAGATATCGCCAGGAAACCTCCCAGGAAACCTTAGAGATGCGTAGGGCCACGGTGCGGATGTCGCTCATGCGCATCAGGCGGCACCCAAATCCGCTGAGCGGTGGTTGTTCGGATTGGATTTGTCATTCGAAACAACAGGAAGTAACTCGACGCCTGCCTTATGCGTCGATAACGCGCGACCAACTGACATCGTTCCGCATCCCCGCCCGTTTTCAAAAAACGTCCCGAACGTCAGAGATTTTTGGACGATCTATGACGCTCGGCTTATAGTGGTAACTTCATTGAGCAATGGATGCAAGCGATCGGAGTCGAAGCCCGCTTCGCTGTAATTTAGTTTCAATTGGCAACAATGCCACGTAACTAGGATTAAGAAAATATTTATAAATATCCCTAGAACTAGAGTCGTAGACTCGTAAGTTATGAGTCTAAAGGGGCCATAAAAGCCAGTTTATACCGATAGTCGTCAGGCACGTTCTTGATTGAAGCGAGGCAGTACAGTAGGTGGCAAAGCGGTTTGACAGAACGGATGGCGATGCGCGGGGACTTAATCTCTGCTATCGGACCATTGGCGATAGGCTTGCAGAAGAGGCCAGTGCTTTACGCACTTTTTTGCATGAAAAATACTATCCGGAGTTCGGTCGGGTCAGTGGGCTGAAGCGTCGGACGATATTGCGGCGGCTCCAATTATGGGACGACATCTTCCGCGATCACGCCGAACGGCTGTTCCGCCTGTGCTATGAGGTCGAGGAGAAACTCGTCTATTCGATCGCGATCGACGGGCGTACCGAACATCGCGATCTGTTCGCGACAGTGCGCAAGCGGCGTAATGCGATCGACCGCCTGCTGCGCTCGATAAACCTGCATCTCAGGCGTTTTCGGGAGGCCGATCCGCTTGATACCGAAAGCCTGTACGAATTTTGTACGCCGGTAGAACGCTCAGCGCTATTCGCGCAGTTCGTGGCGCTGACCTTGTTCATGCCGCTCAGCGCCCGGGATCAAACCATCCGTGATCCGAAATTCATCGATATTGATTGGAACGAGATCGAGCGCTATGCCGAACTCTATCCAGAAGAGGTTGAGGCGGAGGTGGTGCAGCCTGCCGCCGCCAAGTCCAGCGCCGGCTCGGCATTCTACCCGCGTGACGCCAATCCTGCGCCGAGGAGCGAGGCGCCGCTGCGCGAAGACCTGCGGCCCGGTTTCGTGAAACCCGATAACGATCTGTCCGATCTGGCGGCTGTGCGTCGCAGGCCGCCCAAGGGCGAGCGCGTCACCCTGCTGCGTCGCCTGAAATAGCATGGCGAGACAGGGTAAGCCGCGCTGGGATTTAAGCCGAACAACAAAGCTCAACCTGCCCGGACGATTCGCGTCGTTCAGCCTGTCAGCGCAGATTGCCGCGCTTTTCGCCTATTGGCTCTATATGGCGGCGGCGGGGATATTCGCTGGGTATTCGGTGCTCGCGTCGCTGGCGCTGAGCTTCTTCATGCTCGGCCTCGCGGTTGGGCTGTATCTTGCCTACCAGATCGCGCGAAGCTCGCTGGAGGACGATATCTTCGGGCGCGCGGCGATCGCCATTATCGGTGGCCTGGCGTTGCTGGTCGGCGGCGTGGTGATCTTGGTGCCGTTCGTCGTGGCGCTGTCCCTGATCCTGTGGGGTATTTTCAAGCTGCCCCTGCTGTTAATGCGGGGCTGATTCGTCTTCCATCGCCTGCCGTCGTTTTTCGCGTTTAGCGCGGCGTTTGGGCGTCGTGATCAACAGCCAGGCGACGAACAAGAACAAGATCAAGGCGCCCAGACTGACAAACAGCCCGGCCTTGCCCAATTCCTTTCGCCCGAACACGCTGGCGAAGAAATAGCCGAACCAGGCAAAGCTGTTGGCCCAGAGCCCGGCGGAAATAAAATTCAGGATCAGAAAGCGGCGCCAGCGAAGCGGGCTCATGCCGATCGCAATCGAACTGAAATTGCGCACGCCGTAGATGAAGCGGAAGGACAGAATGAAGGCGGTGTTATAGGTCGCGAGCAGGGATAGCGCCCGGGTGACGCCCGGCTGCCATCGTGGGAAGCGGGTCAGCAATCGCTGCCCGTATCGTCGC
>CAIZEE010000718.1 GCA_903931835.1 uncultured Elstera sp. | reverse complement strand
GTCATGGTCGGCCCGCGCTACCAGGAAATGCCCGAGCGCCCTGACATCGAGATCACGACCGGGAAGGAATTGCCTGATCTGCTCAAGGCATCGCTGGCAATGGCCGCTGATGTCGCGGTGGTGGGAGACATTTCAGTCGAGGACGCGATACGGGCAACCGCAGAGACCCTGGCCGCTGGCGATAATCGGCCAACTGCGCGATGGATGCGAGCATCGGTCATGCCTCCGCCGCCGGGGCGTGAACCAATCGTTTTGGAGCATCGGCGCGCGGAAGGGGATGGATGGTTCGGGGAATATTGGCGTCTGCCTGATGAAGTCAGAAAGCCGCGTCTTAGCTTGGTGGCAGAGGTCGCCGCAGCGCTCGTCCAGGATCGCTTGCAACGCGAGGCCATAATCAATTCAACGTCTGAAACGCCACCGGTCGTCAGTGCTTCGGTGCCGATCGAGCTCGCGGGGGGGGCTGCGTTTGGCATTGCAATCAAAATCCGCTCGTCGGCCGTGCCCTCGACCCGAGATCGCATTGGCCGCATCGTTGGTGAGCTTGCGCATGGCTCGATCGAATCCGAAGCGTTCAAACGCGCGCGCCTCACCGTGGCCGCCAGCAGGGCCGCCGAGCAAAGCTCTAATGCCTGGTGGGTGCACCAGCTCACATTGGCCCTGCGTGCTCCCGACATGACCCAGGCCATCCCTCAGGAAAGCGACGTCACCTCGCTTCCGTCGGCGGCGGTCTCTCGCTTCCTCAAGACCTATCTGCTCGGCCAACGGCCGCTTGTCGTCACTGCTTTGCCAGCGGCTTCTTCCAACCAAACCCAAGGATCTGGTTGATGCCAAACCACCTGAAAAATCCATGCAAACAATGTCGAGGCGAGCGAAGGTCTCGCCTGATGGGAAAGACCACCGTTGCGGCTACTTTTCTGGGCATCCTTGCGATGTGCTCGTCCGCTGGCATTGCGCGAATTGCCGCTCCGGATGGCACTCTGCCCGTTATCCGTGGCTCTACAGATCCCATTGTCAGTCAGGCTAATATCGACAAGACGATTTGCGTGCCCGGTTACGCACGGTCGGTCCGACCTCTGTATAGTTTGACCGGGTCAATCAAGCGGCGCTTGATGAAGGCTCAGCATCCCGGCGAACGCTTTTCGGAATACGAGCTCGATCACCTGGTGCCACTTTCGCTGGGTGGAGCACCGGCTGATGATGGCAACCTTTGGCTTGAGCCATGGACTGGGTCCATGAATGCCGGCGACAAGGATGCCCTCGAATATGTCCTATGGCAGCTCGTCTGCTCCCACGAACTTCCGTTGCACACCGCCCAGAACGCGATCGCCAGCAATTGGGTCGCCGCCTACCAGCACTACGCGACGTCGGAGAACCTTGCACGGTTTGATTTTCGGCATGGTAGCGCGCGATGACCCAAGGAATTATCCGTGCGCCAGAAAACCGGGGGGGGGCAGCATGTTCTCCATCACTTTGTCCGCGCCCGTACTTTCGTTGACTGATGTCGAGGGACTGTCGGGGCTCAAGGGGCTGCAGGAGCAGGTCTTGGACAGGCAATACGTCCGTCAACTTCTGGAGCCGCTGACGCCTCGTAAGGAGCGGGTCGTTCGCTTGCGGTGTCCGTGCTTGAGCGTCGTCTCGGCAAAGCGGGGTCAGGGGTCATGCGCAGCGACGGGATCAATCGGCAGTTTGGACGGGGCCGGACGAGGCCAGAAATATCTTGATCGCAAGCCGCGATAGGCCGACTCAACTCGATCAAGCGAGCTACTGCGGACCGCCCGTGATATGCTCTTGTGAGGAGGCTGTGCATGACGACGACGAT
>CAIZEE010000717.1 GCA_903931835.1 uncultured Elstera sp. | reverse complement strand
GTAGGATCTTCGGCGACCAGCGTCACGACAGCCCCCGGACGCACGAAGCAGGCAAGATTGTCGATATGCCCATCGGTCTGGTCATCGACCAGGCCTTGTCCGAGCCAGATAACCTGGGTAACGCCCAGGAATTGCCGCAAGCCGGCCTCGATCTCCGCCCGGCTCATGCTCGGGTTTCGATTGGGATTGAGCAGACATTGTTCAGAGGTCAGCACCGTGCCTGCGCCATCGACATGGATCGACCCGCCCTCCAGCACAAAGGGTGCAGCAAACCGCTCAACGCCGAGACGCGCCAGAATGCGCTCGGCAAAGGCGGCGTCTTCGGCGTAATCGGTATATTCCCCGCCCCAGGCGTTGAAGCGCCAATCGATTCCGGCCAGGCGACCTGCCGCATCGCGCACGAAACTTGGCCCGATATCACGCGCCCAGCTGTCGTCGAGCGGCATTTCAACAACCTCGATATCGGGCCCCAGCACCGATCGCGTCGCTGCGACATCCTGCGGCCTGGCGCTCATGATCAGCTTCTCGAACCGGCTGATGGCTTGCGCAACCCCGGCATAGGCGAGGCGCGCACGTTCAATCCCGTCGCCCCATAATTCCGCGCGGCACGGCCAAGCCATCAGCGTGCCTTGATGGGGCGACCACTCGGCGGGCATTGCGAAGCCCAAGGGCGGGGCCTCAGACATTGAGCAACAGGAACTCGCGTTCCCAACTCGAAATGACCCGCTGATAGCCGTCATATTCATGCTGCTTGACGTGGTTGAGGGCAGTCACGAAGCGTTCACCCAGCAATTGGCGAAGCGGTTTGGAGCGGGTCAATTTATGCAAGGCCTCCGACAAATGGCGCGGCAAGGTATGGGCCAGATCATAGGCGCTGCCCTCAACCGGATCGCTCGGCTCCAACTGCTCGACCATGCCAAGATAACCGGCCGCAAGCGAGGCTGCGATCGCCAGATATGGGTTCACATCGGCACCCGGCAGGCGGTTTTCGACACGCCGCGCGGCGCCGCTGGATAAGGGCACGCGCAAGCCGGTCGTGCGGTTGTCCCGGCCCCAATGGACGTTGATCGGCGCATCGGAATGGCGCAGCAGCCGGCGATAAGAATTCACATTGGGTGCGAGCAGCGGCAAGGCCGCCGGCAGGTATTTCTGCAGGCCGGCGATATAGGACATGAAGAGGGGCGTATCGCTGCCATCGGGCAGGCCGAACAGGCTTCCCCCTGTCGCGGCATCAACCAGGCTTTGATGGATATGCATCGAGCTGCCGGGCTCGTCCTCCATCGGCTTTGCCATGAAGGTCGCATAGACCCCGTGCCGCAGCGCTGTTTGACGCACGGTGCGCTTGAACAGGAAAATCTGGTCGGCGAGGTCGAGCGCGTCGCCATGATTGAAATTGATCTCGATCTGCGCCGCCCCCGCCTCATGGCTCAGCGTATCGATATCGATCTTCTGGCGTTCGCAGTAGTCGTAGACGTCCTCGAACAGTGGGTCGAACTCGTTGACCGCATCGATGCCATAGGCCTGACGCGCCGTTTCCGGGCGGCCGGAACGCCCGATCGGTGGTTCCAGCGGGTAATCCGGATCGGTATTGACCTTGACCAGATAGAATTCGAGCTCAGGTGCTACGATTGGCCGCCAGCCTTGTTCCTGATAATGGCTCAGCACCCGGCGCAACACCGCGCGCGGGCTGATATCGACCGGCCGCCCATCGGCATAGGTGCAATCAGCGATCACCTGCGCAGTCGGCTCAGTATACCATGGCACCAGCCGGATTGTGTTCGGGTCGGGCTGCAGATAGACGTCGGAATTGGCAGGATTGGTCACTTCCTCGGTATCTGGATACTCGCCGCTGATCGATTGGACGAAGATCGATTCAGGAATTCTCAAGCCGCGATCACCAAAACTTCCGAGAAATTTATGCGCTGGTAGGATCTTGCCGCGCGGAATCCCAGACATATCTGGCACGAGGCACTCGACCTCGGTGATTGTGTGGCTATCGATCCAGTCAGAGAAATGATCCATCATTCCAGCCATATAGGCGATTGAGCATGATCGCCGCAAGCGGAAGACTGTCAAACAGGCGCCAGCCGTTCGTATTCCGCATACGGAAGTTTAGCGTTCCTTAATCTTGAACGATCATCTAATCTCTTTCACCAAATGGCTGATAATCCCATTCCGACCGAACCGATATTGGATGCAGGCGTTTTCAAGAGCCTGGTGGATCTCGGCATCGCGCTGTCGGCCGAACGCGATGGCGCGCGCCTGCTTGAACGGATCGTTCTCGGCGCCAAGGAATTCACCAAGGCGGATGGCGGGACGCTGTATCTGCGTACAGATGATGATCGCTTGAGCTTTCAGATTCTGCGCAATGACACGCTGAAGACCGCGATGGGCGGTACGACCGGCGTGCCGATCACCTTCCCGCCCTTGCGTATGTACCGAGAGTCGGACGGCGAGCCCAATCACAACAACGTCGCGACCCATGTCGCGCTGACCGGCACCATCGTCAATATCGAAGACGCCTATGATGCGGAGAATTTCGATTTCTCGGGTACGCGCAAATTCGACGAGATGACGGGATATCGCTCGCAATCCTTCCTGACCGTGCCGCTTCGGAACTACAAACAAGACGTCATCGGCGTGCTGCAATTGATCAATGCGCGCGCGGCCGATGGCAAGACAGTGGTGCCGTTCCATGCGACCGTGGTGCCGCTCGTCGAGTCTCTCGCAAGCCAAGCTGCCGTCGCCCTGGACAACCAGCGCTTGATCCTGGAACAGCGCGCCCTGTTCGACGCCTTTATGCGCATGATGGCAGGCGCAATCGACGCCAAGTCCAAATACACGGGCGGCCATTGCCAGCGTGTGCCGGCCTTGACGGAAATGATTGCGGAGGCTGCCTGCGCCGCGACCCACGGCACCTTTGCCGATTTCGCGCTGACCGAGGATCAATGGTACGAGCTGCAGATCGCAGGGGGCCTGCACGACGTCGGCAAGGTGACGACACCCGTTCACATCATGGACAAGGCGACCAAGCTCGAGAAGATTTGCGACCGTATTGATGAGGTGCGGGTGCGCTTTGAATTGCTGCGCCGTGATGCCCGAGTCGAGTATCTGGAAGCGTTGCAGGCCGGTGGCGACAAGGCTGCATTGGAACTGGCCTATGACGCCAAGCTCGCCCAGATCAGCGATGATTTCGCCTTTGTGGCGGAGGCAAATATCGGCGGCGAGTTCATGGCCGACGAGAAGATCGAGCGGCTGAACCGAATCGGCGCGCAGACCTGGGTGCTCGAAGGCCAGGAAATGCCGCTGTTGAGCGAAAATGAGTTGCAGAATCTTGCGATCCGCCGGGGCACGCTGAACGATGAGGATCGCAAGATCATCAACGATCATATTGTGCTGACCATCCAGATGCTGGAGGCCCTGCCGTTCCCCAAAGCGCTGAAGAACGTGCCGGAGATTGCGGGCGGCCATCACGAGAAGATGGACGGCACCGGCTATCCCAAGGGGCTAAAGCGCGACGAGATGTCGGTGCTGGCCCGCATGATGGGCATCGCCGATATTTTCGAGGCGCTGACCGCCGCTGATCGCCCTTACAAGAAGGCGAAGACGCTATCGGAATCAATGAAGATCATGGTCTTTATGGTCAAGGATCGGCATATCGATCCCGATATTTTCCGGCTGTTCCTGGAGTCGCGGATTTGGGAAACCTACGCCCATAAATTCCTGGAGCCGGCGCAGATCGACCATATCGATCTCGACCATATCCTGACCACGTTGTATCCGGACGAGCACAAGAAGCTCAGCGCCTGACCGTGCTGTCCCGATGACCAAACCGATGATCGTCGGCATCTCGGGCGCGTCCGGGGTGATTTATGGTGTACGCGCGTTGCAAATCCTGCGCACCTGCGGGGTGCCGACCCATCTCGTCATGACCCGCTCTGCCGAGATGACGCTCAACTATGAGACGGACCTGAAACTGGCCGATGTCCAGGCGCTGGCCGATATCGTCCACCCGATCGCCGATATCGGCGCGTCGATCGCGTCGGGGTCCTACCCGACCCTGGGCATGCTGGTAGCACCCTGTTCGATCAAGAGCCTGTCCGAGATCGCGACCGGCGTGACGCCGTCGCTGCTCAGCCGGGCCGCAGATGTGGTTTTGAAGGAGCGCCGCCGGCTGGTGCTGATGGTGCGCGAGACGCCGTTGCATCTCGGCCATTTGCGCTCGATGGCGGCAGTAACGGAGATGGGCGCGGTCGTCATGCCGCCGGTGCCGGGGTTCTATGCCCGCCCCGCCAGCGTCGACGCGATCGTGACGCAAAGCGTCGGCCGCGCGCTGGATCTGTTCGGCATCGATAGCGGCCTCGTCAAACGCTGGGGCGAGATCCCGCGAAAGCCGGGCCAAGCGGGCGAAGCCTGATTGCCGGCGCCAGATTGCGGTACGGGAAGGCCACTGGATCGGCCAGATTGACGCCGGGTGCGGCCACGACCAGGACCGCTTCCGCCAGATCCTGAAAATCGGCCCGGAAATGAACCGAGCTTTTCAGCACCAGGATTTTCAGCGCCGACGGCTCCAGCCCAAGATGCCGGAAAATCGCCTGGGTCGAGGGTTGTTGGCGCTGGCTTGAAACGAGAACGCTAACACCGCCGACCTCCAGCCTGGCCATAAGCCCGAGCGAGAGCTCCGCCCCGTCCCACATCGGGCCGCTGCCGATGAAATTGCCATTCCCCAAAGCGCCAACCCGAAACACCCCCTCGAAAGGCGCATCGTCGGCGACGCCGGAGCGGCCACCAAGTGCCAGGCTCAGCTCAGCACCGACACCCGCCTGATGCGCCGCCTTGGCTGCCTCAGGATCATGCATCAGAGCGATCGCCGCACCCTGTGCGCCAGCATCGATAAGGGCACGAAGCATGCCGGTCGTGTCGGAACTGGCCCCCGCCCCCGGATTATCCTGCGTGTCGGCGAGGACGACGGGCCGTTTGGCACGCCATGCCAGGTCGATGGCGGTTGTTACCGCCTGGGCAGGTTCGAGGATTGCTTCCCGTGCAAAAGCGGCTTCCGCTTCCAACACCAGCTTTGCAAGCGCGGTGACGGCTTTCTCAGTCGCGGCTTCGTCAGGTCCATAGCCAAACACCGTAGGCGCGCTTAAGCGGATATCGGCGGGTGGAAACCCTGGCGCAAAAGTCAGATCGACGCCGGTCTGCAACTCGATGGCGGCGAGTTCCCGAAACACTGAAAGGCACGGTTCGGCCAGACTGCATTGCGCCGTCAGCGGGATCAGAAAGGGTAAGCGGATCAGGCGTTTTGTGACACGCCGACGCCCGACACTGAGCCAACGCGCGACGCGACGCCCGGTCTCCGCCATGTCGATATGCGGATAGGTCCGATATCCCGTCAGGTAGTCGGCATGCTCGATCATCGCCTCGGTCACATTGGCGTGCCAATCGAGGCTGGCGATGACCAGCGTATTAGGCCCGACCACGGCGCGGATGCGGCGCAGCAACTCGCCCTCGCCGTCTTCATGCGCCGTCGTGACCATGGCGCCGTGCAGATCGAGATAGACCGCATCGAACGGCCCCATTTCGGCGAGATCGGTGATCAACATGGCGGCGATACGCTCGAACGCCGCCGCCTCGACCAGCCCGCCGGGCACCGCATTGGCCCAGAGCAGCGGGACCAGCACATGGCGCGCCGCCGACGCCTCACCTATGAAACCGGGCAACGCCAGATTGATGCCCGCAACCGCGTCGAACATCGCCTCACCGCGGGTCAGGCCGGGCCAGCCGCCAGCCTGAGTGAAATTATCGTAGGCAGTCCGCGTTGGAGCGAAGGAATTCGTCTCATGCTGAAATCCACCGACCGCTATTTTCACCGGGCACCTCGTCGGGGTTACCAAATCTTCACGGAGCACATGCGCTTTTTACATGGCGCGGCAGGTCCGTTATGCCGTACCTAATGGCATCCCGCCGCGATGCACAAGGACCGTAATGTTCGACGATGTCTCCGTCGTAGCCGATCTGATCAGGCGCACCGCCGCCGCCGAGATTCTGCCGCGCTTTCGCAATCTCGCACCCAACGACGTGCGGGAGAAGAAACCCGGTGATTACGTCACGATTGCCGATGAGCGCACCGAGGCAGTGCTGACCGATGCACTGCTCTCCTTGGCGCCAGATACGCTGGTGGTTGGCGAAGAGGCGGTCGCTTCCGACAAATCCGTCATGGACCGGCTCAAGGGCTCGACGCCTGTCTGGGTCATCGACCCGGTCGACGGCACCGGCAATTTCGTGCATGGACGCCACTCCTTCGGCGTTATCCTGGCCTATGTCGTCGATGGCGTGGTCGAGGCCGGCTGGCTGTATCAGCCGCTGACCGATACGATGATCACGGCCAAGCGCGGTCAGGGTGCGTGGCGCGACGGCGTACGTCTGCATGTCGACAGTGACCGGCAAGCATCGCGGACGATCGGCAGCATCTACGGCTTTGCAGCGCCCCGGGGCGATGACAAGCCGGAGCGTAATGAGGCGCTGATTCTCAAAAGCGGCTTGTTCGGCTCGATCGAGAACCATCAATGCGGTGCTACCGAATACATCGCGATCGCCGAGGCGAAAATGCATTACTCGCTGCATTCCCGCTCGCTGCCCTGGGATCACGCGGCTGGTGTCCTGATCATCAATGAGGCCGGTGGAACCGTTCGCTTCCTGAACGGCGATGCCTATGACCCACGCATCGGTGATCGCCCGATCTTGGCGGCATCCAGCGAGGCGCTGTTCGCCACGATCCAGGGCGTGTTGCTGCGCTAGTTATGCTTCGGCTTCGGCGCTTTTTTGCCGAGATGCGTGTCGAAGAAATGCGCAATGATCTCGTTGGCTTCGCGTGATTCGGGCAGCCATGGTTCAACGCCCCAGAAATCATGCGGCAGCGCATCGAACACGACCAACTGGGCATCGACGCCGGCCGCGAGGAACCCCCGGTGATAGCGGACCGTCCCGCTTAGCATCAGGTCGCGCGTGCTGGTCAGGAACAATGTCGGCGGGAAGCCTTTGAGGTCGGCATGCAGCGGCGAGACCACTGGATCCTTACGATCGGGCACGCGGTCATCCGGCGTATCCTCGGGCCTCGGCACGCCGATCTGATCCGTCAGCCCGACCGTGCCGTACATGGCCAGCGAATCGCCTGTGAGTTCGTCCCCGCCCGCCGCGAGGATACCGAGCGCACCCGGCAGCGGCAGTTTCAACTGCCGCGCCCGCACGGCCATGCCGCCGGTCAAAGCGCCACCGGCGGACGCGCCGTAAACGCCGATATTCTGCGGCTTATAGGTCTTCAGCAGCGCGCGATAGACAGTGACGATATCCTC
>CAIZEE010000716.1 GCA_903931835.1 uncultured Elstera sp. | reverse complement strand
TCGTAAGCGCCGACGGAACCCGGCCTTGACGTTGGCAGCCTATGCTGCGCAGCAACGCTTGTACTTTTTGCCCGAGCCGCATGGGCAAGGATCGTTGCGGCCCACCTTTCTGGCCTGGAGAGACCTGAGTGCGGTAGCGTTGCCATCGCGCAGCAGGGCCAGCTTTCTCATTGCAACGATAGCGCGTGGCAGGAGCTGTGCATGTTAGTCGCGGATGGCATCGGCGTCGTCGCGTTCTTCGATTGGCTCGTCGGTTTCGATGAAGCCGACGAGCAGGGCGACGAAGGCTTCGGTGCGCTCGTCGTCGGCCAGATCCGACCAGTAATCTGCATGGAGCTTCATGGCCCTGTAGAAACCCTTCATCCATTTGCGGATTGTGTCGTGATCGGGCTTCTTTCCGCGCTCGCAGAAGCTGGGTTGACAGGCCGGCCAGCCCTTTTGCAGATCCGCCTCGATCGCTTTGCGCCGGGCCAGGACGGCCGCGAGGGCCTGCTTCATTCTGGCCTCGTTGATCACCGGAGGGATCGCGGTCCACAAGTCGGCAACCCATTCGGAGACTTCCAGCTCCGGTGTCACCAGGATGCCGGTCAGGAAGCCGTCCATTTCCAGCGGCGGCAGGAGATCGGGATCCCAGTTTAGTGGGGTAAACAGGGCAGCGCGAGCCGGCGATGCCGTCATGCGGCCTGGGCCGTATCGCGGGTTGCCTGCCAGTGCCACGGCAGCAGTTCGTCGATCCGGTTGATCGGATGGTCACCGATGCGCTCGATGACGTCGGTGAACCAAGCCTCGGGCTCGACGCCGCCCCGTTTGCACGTCTCGACCAGGGAGTAAAACAGCGCCGAGGCATCCCCGCCCTTGATCGAGCCGATGAACATCCAGTTGCGGCGCCCAAGGGCCACACCGCGCAGGGCATTTTCGACCAGATTGTTGCTGATCTCGAGCAGACCGTCATCGCAATAGCGGATCATCGCCGCCCAGCGGTTGAGCGGATAGCGGCAAGCCTTGGCCAAATTGCTGTCCGAAGCCAGGCCTCCCAGCTGCGTCTCGAACCATGGCCGCAAGGCTTGCAGCTTGGGAAGCGCCAGTTCCTGGCGAACCCGCCGTCGTTCACCCGGCGGCGCGCCCTTGATGTCGCGTTCGATGGCGAAGAGCTCGCCGATCCGCACCACGGCCTCCGCCGCGATCGGTGACGGCGTCTTTGCCAGCACATCGGTGAACTTGCGTCGCGAATGCGCCCAGCATCCCACCTCGATGACACCGCGTGGCGCCTTGGTTTTGGGATCACGATACAGCACGTTGTAGCCGGCATAGCCGTCCGCCTGGAGATAACCGCGGTAACCGGCCAGATGGGCCGCTGGATGTTCGCCACCCCGGCCGGTCGTGAAGCGGAAGGCGACGGCCGGCGGGCTCATGTCGCCGCTCGATCTGCCATCGTGCAGATAGACCCAGAAGTACGCGGTATGGCTGCCGTCCTGCCCGCCTAACCCATCCTTCCCGCCGAGCAAGGTGACCGGGGTTTCATCGCCATGGATCTTGGGCGCCTCCAGGATGTAGCCGAGCAGCCGCTCGCCGATCGGCGCCAGCAGCCAGGCAAGCTTGCGGGCCCAGCGGCTCATGACGTCGCGATCGATATGCACGCCCTGCCGGCGCAGGATCGCCGACTGGCGATACCAGGGCTGATGATCGACGAAGCGGCTGACCACCAGGTGCGCCAGCAAGGCGCTGCTCGCCATGACCTTGGGCAACGGCAGATCGACCGCCGGGGCCTGGCGGATCTGCTCGCAGGTCCGGCAGGCGACGCGCGGACGAACATGACGCAACACGCGAAAGCGCGCCGGGATATAGTCCAGCACCTCGGTGACGTCCTCACCGATCTTCGTTTCGGTCCCGCCGCAACCCTGCGGACAGGGGCCGGGCTGATGCTCGACGGCCTGGCGCGGTATGTGCGCCGGGATCGGCGCGCGAGCTCCCGCCTTGCGCGCCGACTTCGGCGGCGCCGCTGCCGGCACGTCGTCGTTGGCAGCGTCGGGCACCTCGACCTCGTCGAACATCAGTCGCAGCTGGGCGATGTCCATCTTTTCGGAACTGCGGCCGAACTGGACACGCAGCAGCCGCGCCACGCGATGTTCGAGCTTCTCAATGTGCAAGGTCTGGGCCTGGACGGTGGCCTTCGCTGCCGCCAGTTCGGCGCGTTCCTGCGCCATGACATCGGCCATCTCCCGCAGGATTTTCTGCAGGAGAACCGGGTCGGTGGGAAGGCGATCAAGGTCGAACCGCATGCCCGTGAGTTTAGCGGGAGCGGGTCCAAAAGCCAACAGAAATGGCTGTTTTAGGCGGTTTTATCGCTCATGCGAGCGTCGGCGTGGCCACTTCATCGTGCACGATCGCGTGCCGCCAATCGAGGCCCTCGACCAGCATCGCCCACTGCGCAGCCGACAGCCGGACAGCCCCATCGCTGGCCCGGGGCCAGACGAATTTCTGGCGGTTGAGGCGTTTTGCATAAAGACAAAGTCCCGAGCCATCCCAGACCAGGGCCTTCAATCTGTCACCTCTTTTCCCACGAAACAAAAATAC
>CAIZEE010000715.1 GCA_903931835.1 uncultured Elstera sp. | reverse complement strand
GTCGACAACAATTCGACCATCGCCCGCGAGGAAATTTTCGGCCCGGTGCTCAGCGTCATCCCCGCGACCAGCGAAGCGCACGCGATCGAGATTGCCAACGATACGATCTACGGCCTGAACAGCACCGTCTTCACCAATGATCCCGAACGCGCTTATGCGGTCGGCAGGCAACTGCGCGCTGGAACTGTTGGCCATAACGGCTTCAAGAGCGATTTCGGCATAGCCTTCGGCGGATTCAAGCAGTCGGGCATCGGTCGCGAAGGCGGGGTCGAAGGCCTGCATCCTTATCTGGAAAGCAAGACCATGGTCTTCGAGACCGCGCCGAAGGCGGCTCAATAACAGGACGGGCAGCACCCCCATCGCGGCCCGGCAGCATGGGCGCGATGGGGGCATTTTCGCGCGTGGCACAAAGTTCGCATAACCGAATGGAGATCAGCGTGGCTCAGGCGGGTGGCGACGGCTCAAGCCTCGAAGTGGTGCGCAGGCTGTGCGAACACTGGCCGGACCTGACGCGCGAGCAGTTCCATGAACTGCTGACGCCAGATTGCGTCTATCTGAATGTGCCGATGCCGCACCTGCAATGCATCGGGCCCGACCAAGCCCATGATTTCCTGCAGGCATTCATGGGCCAATGGCTGGCCGTCGAAATGTCGCTGCGGCTGATCCGGGGCGACCGGGATGCAGTGCTGGTCGAGCGCGTCGAGCGGTTCCGCAAGCGGTCCGGCGACGGTCTCGAAGTAAAACTGGTGTCGATGGGCGCATTCGAACTGCGTGACGGCAAGATCACCCAGTGGCGAGATTATTTCGATCCACGCGAAGCCGGCGCGCTGGCGGGTTGAGCAGGCGGCTTTAACCCAGCGCGTAATCCTCGACCTTCGGCGCCGCCATCACCTCGGTAAAATGCGCAAAGCTCCACGGCCAGACCTGCGGCACGCCATCGGCGCCTAGGTACCAGCTCTTGCAACCGGAGGCGAAAACTGTGTGCATGGCGCGTTCGCGGTGCGCGGCTTCGTAGGTTTCCAGCGCCGCCATGGTTGGGGCCACCGCCTGGCATTTACCTTCGCGGATCAGGTCGACAAGCTGGTCAAGATAGGCCCACTGCGCTTCTGAAATGTCGATCAGCGAGAAATTGCCGACCGGGCCGCTAGGGCCGTTGAGCAGGAAGAAATTGGGAAAATGCGGGATGGTCACCGCATAATAGGCGCGCGGTCGGTTGGCCCAAAAGGCATCGAGATCGAGCCCTCCTTCGCCGTGGACCTTCATCGGCCGCACGAACATGCCGACGTGGAAACCGGTGGCGAGAGCGAGCACGTCGAGTTCGTGAAAGCTGCCGTCCTTCATCCGCACGCCGTGGGCCTCGATCCGCTCGATTGAGCCGGTCTCCAGCACCGCAGCGGGGCGCTGGATGGCCTCGTAATAATCGGGCGAAAAGATCATCCGTTTGCAGGCGGCGCGGTAATCGGGGCGCAGCTTTTCGCGCAGCGCCGGATCGCGCACGCTGTCCTCCAGGTTCTTTTCGACGATTGCCTGGATTTCGGCCAGTTGCGGGGAATCGACGTCGATGATCGCGGCAGTAAACCGGGCGCGGCGGGCGGCGGCATCGGGGCCATTGCGCACG
>CAIZEE010000714.1 GCA_903931835.1 uncultured Elstera sp. | reverse complement strand
GAGCCGTTTTGTGTTATTCGGCGTGGAAGATTGACCCCTGTTGAGGGGTAATCGGCGTCCAAATTTGACCCCCTTGATCGTGTGTTGATCAGCTACCCGCTCGGGGATGCGAGTGGGTGGCCGGGGATGTTGATTGTGGAGACGATCGGGCGGATTCGACGGGAGCGTTTCGTCAAGGGAAAGGGGATCAAGGAGATCGCCCGTGACCTTAAGCTGTCGCGGAACACGGTGCGTAAAGTGCTGCGCTCCGATACGACCAGCTTCGAATATGAACGTGCGGTCCAGCCGCAGCCGAAGCTCGGTCCCTGGCGCGATGAGCTGAATGCGTTGCTGTTGGGCAACGAGGGTAAGGTGGCCCGCGAACGCCTTACGCTGATCCGGATCTTCGAGACGCTGCGCGGTTTGGGATATGACG
Organism: uncultured Elstera sp.; assembly: GCA_903931835.1. Taxonomy (GTDB): domain Bacteria; phylum Pseudomonadota; class Alphaproteobacteria; order Elsterales; family Elsteraceae; genus CAIZEE01. Next base: position 2,761 of record CAIZEE010000714.1, on the reverse strand, counting down.
GCAGCTATGACGCGGTCCGCCGTTACGCTAAGGTCTGGCGGCGCGAGCGTGGTGCGACGACGGCGCAAGCCTATGTGCCGTTGAGCTTTGCACCGGGCGAGGCCTACCAGTTCGACTGGAGCCATGAGATCGTGCTGATCAATGGCGCGACCGTCACGGTGAAGGTCGCGCATGTCCGGCTCTGCCATAGCCGGATGCTGTTCGTGCGGGCCTATCCGCGCGAGACGCAGGAGATGGTGTTCGACGCGCACGACCGGGCGTTCGCCTTCTTCAAGGGCACCTGCACGCGCGGCATCTACGACAATATGAAGACGGCGGTCGATACGATCTTCGTCGGCAAGGAACGCCTGTACAATCGCCGCTTCCAGCAGATGTGCGGCCATTATCTGATCGAGCCGGTTGCTTGTACTCCGGCGTCGGGCTGGGAAAAGGGCCAGGTCGAGAATCAGGTTGGTCTGGTGCGCGAGCGGTTCTTCACACCGCGTCTGCGATTCAAGACCTACGAGGAGCTGAACGCCTGGCTTCTGGATCAGTGTATCGCGTACGCCAAAGCCCACCGCCATCCCGAAGAGCGGGAGCGGACGATCTGGCAGGCCTTCGAAGCCGAGCGACCGAGCTTGGTGCCCTATGCGGGCCGGTTCGATGGCTTCCACGCGGTCCTCGCGTCGGTGTCGAAGACCTGCCTGGTGCGCTTCGACAACAATAAATACTCGGTCACTGCCAGCGCGATTGGGCGTCCGGTCGAGATCCGCGCCTACGCCGACCGGATCGAGCTGCGTCAGGATGGCCGCCCGGTTGGCGAGCACGCCCGCTGCTTCGGCCGGGATCAGACCCTGTTCAATCCCTGGCACTACGTGCCGGTACTGGCCAGGAAACCCGGCGCATTGCGCAATGGCGCGCCGTTCAAGGACTGGGTGTTGCCCGCCAGCCTGGCACGGGTCTGGCGCAAGCTCGCCGCCATGGACGATGGCGATCGGCAGATGGTCGAGATCCTCACATCCGTGCTGAGTGATGGTCTGGTCGCGGTCGAGGCCGCCTGTGCTGAGGCGCTGAGCCAGGGCGTCCATTCCGCCGCCGTCATCCTCAACATCCTAGCCCGACGTCGCGAACCGACAACTCCGATCACGATCATGACGCCCGAGGCGCTGAAGCTGAAGTACGCGCCCACGGCTGACTGCGCCCGCTATGACAGCCTGAGGAGGGTAGTATGATGGAACGTTCCGAGATTCTCACCACGATGAACGAGCTCAAGCTCTACGGCATGAAGGCCGCCTTCGACGAGATTATCGCCACCGCGATCAAGCGACAGCATGAGCCTCAGCGCATTGTCGGCGATCTGCTCTCCGCTGAGATCAGCGAGAAGCAGGCGCGCTCGATCAAGTACCAGATCACCATCGCCAAGCTGCCGCTTGCCAAGGACATCGACGACTTCACGTTCGACGATGCAACGGTCAACGAGACCCTGGTGCGCGATCTGGCAGGCGGCGACTTCCTCGCCCATCAGCGCAACGTCGTCCTGGTCGGCGGCACCGGCACCGGCAAGACCCATCTGGCCATTGCCATCGCACGAGCCTGCATCCGGGGCGGCGCCCGTGGCCGCTTCTTCAACGTCGTCGATCTGGTCAACAAACTCGAAGCCGAAGGCCGCGCTGGTCGGCAAGGCCGCATGGCCGATTACCTGTCGCGCATGGACTTCATCGTGCTCGACGAGTTGGGCTACCTGCCGTTCGCACAGTCCGGCGGCCAGCTCCTGTTCCACCTGGTCAGCAGGCTCTATGAACAGTCATCGGTGATCGTCACCACCAACCTTGCCTTCGGCGAATGGCCCTCGGTCTTCGGCGACGCCAAGATGACCACCGCGCTACTCGACAGGCTGACCCACCACTGCGAGATCATCGAGACCGGCAACGAAAGCTGGCGCTTCAAAAACCGCGCCTAATCCCCGCAACCCCCGCCCCGGACCCCACCCCCGCGGGATCGTCCAGGTGGGTCCACAGAGCCTCCCCACGCGTGTCGCTTCGTCGCTCGTGAGGGCACTGCGCGACACGCGCGGGTCCCCTCCATGGACTACCTGGACGACCCGCAAAGGGGGTCAATATTGGACGCCGATCGGGGGTCAAAATTGCGTGCCGATTGACATCCTGGCCCTGGCAATTCGAGGATCGATTCTCAACGCCCAAATCAGAGACCGTAAGCTCTACTCGTTCTGGACCTTCATCAGACTACCTGGGCTATGGGTGACGTTACCCGCAGATCCAATGCCTCTAAGGGGCAAAGCCCTGGTTGCTGCTCTCTTCGTCATGGGAGCCACTGCCCTGGTCTTCTATGGCGCTGGTTCAGGGCACGCTCAGGCGACAACCGACACCGCCGTGTTGCAAAGCGGTTCATCCGCCATAGCCCAGATAATGAGTAATCTCCCCAGCACCGATTTCTTCGAACAAATGCTGGAATTCATTGCACCACAAATCGGACCTATTGGAGGCACTCCAACCGCTATCAATGATTCAATTGCATCTGGGATGTCTGTGTTTATCTCGGTGCTGTGCGCAGCCGCCATGGGGCTGCTCACTTATAATTTAATCAACGCCATTATCTCGACTGCGCATCATGGCAAATTGCTAGGCGATAAATTCAATAGCTCGTTTGCGGTTCTCCGCATAGCCAGCGGTACGTCGCTCATTTTCCCAGTCATTAAGGGATACTGCCTAGCCCAGGTTATTGTTCTGACTGCTGCGGTTGGTGGCGGTCAGTTGGCTAATAT
>CAIZEE010000713.1 GCA_903931835.1 uncultured Elstera sp. | reverse complement strand
GTGACGTCATAGGGCTTCTCGACCGTGCCGCCGTCGAATACCGGTTTCGACAGAATCGTCGCCCCATTCATCGCCGCCTCAATCAGCGCAATCGTATGGCCGGTCGGGAACAGCGTGCCATCGCGTAGCGGTAGTTCCGTTCCGTCGGGTTTGACGAATTTCGCCGATCCGGCATCGGTGCCGTGGGTGCTGACATGCTTGGCCTGCGGCATGTCGCCCGTACCCTTAAGCTCCTCATCCGCCTCGCCTTCGCGCGTCTTGCGGACGTTGAAGCGATAATGCAGCCCGTCCATGCTTTCCCAGGTGACAAAGTTCACCGTCATCAGGCTGTCATCCTGTTCGGCATATTGCAGGCGCAGCTCGTAGCGCTGCTCGACGGTCCAGCCGGTGCAGGCATCGGCCCAGGCGAAGGTCATCTTGCCATCGGCGCCGACAATGCCGCTGGCCGTCTGGGCGTGGTCCAGTACCATCGAGTAGATCGCGCGATGGGGGGAGATATCGACGGCATGCGCTGCTTCGCTCACGCCGAATTGGCACGCGACGAGCGTTGCTGCGATCCCGGTGACGGTTAGTCTGTTCACCCGTAATTCCTTTTGTTAACGCCGATGCCCCGCTATTTCGCATCGATCATACGAACCAAGTTGCCAGACTCTCTGCCGATTGTGGCCAAATCCCGGTTCTTGGTTCGGTTTTAAAACGCCTCAGCCAGGCTTTTTGACCGGGGGCAGATCAAGTTTTATGTGCAATTCGCGCAATCTTGCAAAATCAACTGTGGCCGGCGCCTGCATCAGCAAGTCTTCGGCCTTCTGATTCATTGGGAAAGCGACGACTTCGCGGATATTCGGCTCGTCCGCCAAGAGCATGACGATGCGGTCGATGCCGGGGGCCGAGCCACCATGCGGCGGTGCGCCGAATTTGAACGCGTTCAGCATGCCGCCGAATTTCTGCTCGACCGTTTCCGGACCATAGCCGGCGATTTCGAATGCCTTATACATGATCTCGGGCAAGTGATTGCGGATGGCGCCCGAAGACAGCTCCACGCCGTTGCACACGATATCGTATTGGAACGCCTTGATCGTCAGCGGATCCTTGGTCAGCAACGCGTCCAGCCCGCCTTGCGGCATGGAGAAGGGGTTGTGGCTGAATTCGATTTGGCCGGTATCCTCATTCCGCTCATACATCGGGAAATCGACGATCCAGCAAAGCTCGAAAACATCCTGACGGATCAGCCCGGTTTCCTCGGCCAGACGCTTGCGCACGGCACCAGCAAATTTCGAGGCCGGCAGAGCCTTGTCGCAGACGAAGAAGATGGCATCGCCTTGTTTCGCGCCATTGATCTCGGCCAGCTTCGCAATCCGGCCCGCATCCAGGAATTTCGCGATTGGGCCCTTGGCGCTGTCCGGCCCTTCGAGAACCAGTTAGCCCAGCCCGGGCACACCCTCGGCGCGGGCCCAGTCGTTCAGCTTGTCGAAGAAGCTGCGCGGGCGGGCTCCCGCATCGGGCAGGGCGATGGCGCGAACGACGCCGCCATCGGCGACAGCGCGCGCAAAGACGGAGAACTCGGAGCCGGCGAAGACTTCCGACACGTCGCGGATCAGCAGAGGGTTGCGCAGATCCGGCTTGTCCGAGCCATAGGTCAGCATCGCCTCGTCATAGGCGATGCGGCGGAACGGCGCCTTCGACACGGTACGACCGCGGCCAAACTCCTCAAACACCCCGCCGAGCACGGGCTCCAGCGCTGCGAACACGTCGTCCTGGGTGACGAAGGACATCTCCAAATCGAGCTGGTAGAACTCGCCGGGCGAGCGGTCGGCTCGGCCATCCTCGTCGCGGAAGCAGGGGGCGATCTGGAAATACCGATCGAAGCCCGCGACCATCAGCAATTGCTTGAACTGCTGCGGCGCCTGGGGCAGGGCGTAGAACTTGCCCGGATGAATGCGGCTCGGCACCAGATAATCGCGGGCACCCTCAGGCGAGCTTGAGGTCAGGATCGGCGTCTGGAACTCCATGAAGCCCTGATCGATCATGCGCCGGCGCAAAGACGAAATGACCTGCGAACGCAGGACGATATTGCCATGAATGCGTTCGCGGCGAAGATCGAGGAAGCGATAGCGCAGCCGCGTGTCTTCGGGGAATTCGGCGTCGCTGTTGACTTGCAGCGGCAGCACATCCGCCTCAGACAGCAATTCGAACCCGGTGACATGGATTTCGATCTCGCCGGTCGAAAGCTTGGTGTTGATCGTCTCGGCACTGCGCTTCACCACGCTGCCGGTAACAGTGATGACGCTTTCGACGCGCACCGCCTCAACAGTGGCGAACAGCGCGTTCTCGCTATCCAGCACGCATTGGGTGATGCCGTAATGATCGCGCAGATCGATGAACAGCAACTGGCCGTGGTCGCGTTTGCGATGAACCCAGCCGCTCAGGCGGACAGTCTGTCCAACATCGCCAATGGTTAGGGCGCCGCAAGTATGGCTACGATAGGCATGCATCTTTGAGGATACTCGGGATTGGGGCAGGGATGTGCTGCCGCAGCACGGAAAAACCAAGCAGCAAAGCACATGGATCGCCCGGATTTGTCAAGCCGACGCGCGCATGGGTGGTGTGACGGTTATGAATTCCCCCCCTCTGCCTCGGTGCTAATGGAACTATCACGAGGTTCCATCCTTCTGGTTCGTATGATCAAGGGCGGCCGCATTAGCCGACCATCATAGCATCATCGGATTAGGGGATTTTCACATGGCTCATCGATTGAAACTTGCCGCCTCTGTGGCCTCCGTGCTCGTGCTGGTGGCCGGCATCGCCATTGCCGAGCCGAATGACGAGCATGGTCGCGATGCGCCGCATCCGGCTCCTGCCGCGCATCCGGGCCCTGAGGCGCATCCGACGCCGCACGCACCCGAACCGCATCCGGGCCCGACCGGGTATGAGCGTCCAGTGGAACCCAAAGGCTGGAACGCCAGGCCCGCTACTGTCGATCGCACCGCCTATCAGCATAATTTCCAGGCGGCGCGCAACTTCAAGATCGGCCCTTATCATCAGCCGGCCGGCTGGAAGGCGCATCATTGGTCCTATGGCGAGACGCTGCCGCGCGCCTATTGGGCGTCGCAATACATTCTGTCGGATTACTGGCTATTCGCGCTTGAAGTGCCGCCGGCCGGCTTCGAATGGGTGCGCGACGGTTCTGACGCGCTCCTGGTGAGCACCACGAATGGCGAGATCCTGCAGGTCGAATACGGCGTGTTTGCGTGAACTAGGCTGCCGGCTGATCCGCGTGCAGGCGGTCGAGGGCGAATAGGCTGCGGATGCGGCTGACGAATTGAAGGGCGAGGTTGCGCTGCTCGGGCACGGGCGGCGCATCCGTCTGCGCCTCGGCCAGTCTCTTGGCGTTGGCGACCTGGCGATTGGCCAGTTCCTCGCTCATATGCTCGACAATCTCGGGCCGCGCCTGCATCAGCGGACGCAGCGCGTCGCGCTCGATCTCGATGACCTGACAGTCAAAGGAGCTGACGACGGTGGCGGAACGCGGGGCGCCGGTCAGCAGGGACATTTCGCCGAAATAGCTGCCGGCGGCCAATTGCGCGACCTGGCGCTCAACACCCGAACCGTCCGTGACCACGACGTCGAGCAGCCCTTCCTGGACCAGGAAGAGGCTGGCTCCCTCTTCGCCCTGACGGACAACGGATTGTCCGGCGCGATAGATGCGTGGGACGAGGGCGCTGTGCAGCGTGTCCAGCTCGTCATGTGTCAAATTGCAGAACAGATCGACCCGCCGCAGGAATTCACGGTTGATCAGCGGCCGGTTGGGCGGCTCCATCGCGCGCACCGCGTCATACATCTCATAGCGCTGCGGCGGCGGGTTGATGCCGGCGAAATGCAGGTTGCGCAGCACGTTGCGCCAGACATGGTAGCGAATGGCACTGGCATCGCCCAGCGTCGGTACGGGGAATTGCAGCGCCCACTCGATGCCTTTTTCGGTGTAGGAATTGAGCCGCGCCTTCGCCGACTCGTCGATCCGGGCGATTTCGGGGACCTGCGCGGCAGCGCTCAACAACAAACGCTCGACCTGATGGGCGGTAACGTGATGGTCCAGGATCACCGTCAGCCGCTCGATATACCAGGGCGTCGGCCGGCTGGTGTTGCGGATGACCATTTCCGACAGGCGGGAATTGGGCACGATCAGCGTATTCCGGTCCTGCTCTTCCAAATGGGTGGAGCGCCAATTGATCTCCAGCACCCGGCCACGGCCGCTGCTGCCCAGATCAAGCCAATCGCCGATCCTGAACGGGCGTTCGATGCTGATGGCGATGCCGGCGAACAGATCCGCGATCAGTGATTTCAGCGCAAAGCCGATCACCGCGACGCTGACGCTGGAAAAGGCGATGATGCCGGTAGCGGCCTGATCCGACATGCGGGCGAGCAATGTGCCAGCGGCCACGAGCCAGACCATGACACGCACCAGGTCTGGGATCAGGTTTGGCGCCTTCGCCCCGTAATGGCGTGGAATAAACCAGTTCCAGAAGGCGACGTCGAGCAACCGGGAGATGCCGCGCGCCGCGAGATAGGCAGCGCCCACCAAGGCGGTGTAGCGTCCAACGGAGGCTGCTTGTGCGATCTGTCCCGACAGCTCGCCTGCAACGCTCGGCAGCCAGCTCTCTGCCAACCATATCAAGAATGCCGCGCCAATCAGCCTCGCGATAATGCCCAAAGCGTACAACCCTTTGAAGAATCACCTAAACTCAACCGTAAGTCGGTCGCGTTATATATACTTCAAAAAACCGTAACAGAGAGCGGATATTTGCGCGTGCGTACTCGGTTTTGGCGAGGTTTCAGTGCGCTGGATGGGGCTTGACGCCGGACCACGTCCAGGCACGGATTTTCCACCCCTGGGGACCGTTATTGAGGACATAGGTCATCTGACCCTCTTCGGCCGTCGCGACGCCATTTTCCTTATAGTTGTAGACGGTCGGGCAAATCACGTAGGCGACGTTGCCTTCCTCCTCGATACGGGTTGGGTTGCCGAGCGTCACCGACCCGTCGGTGACGCCTGTCGCGGTAGCGTGTTTGTCGTACTGCGCCGCCCAGGCATGCGCGCCATTGGGTCCCGTCCAGATATGCGGGGCGAATTCGTCAATAATGGTGATATCGCCGGTCGCGTACGCCGCATAGGCGGATTTGGTGTCGCCGGAGTTGAAGCCGTTGATGAATTGGCGGATCGGGGTGGTCAGTTCATCGGGGGTGGCGGCCAAGGCCGGACCGGCGAGCAGGACACTGACAACGAATGCGGCGACGGTTCTCAACATCGGCTTTCCCCTCTCAATGAGCAGATCGTGCATGACCGATGGGAAGCGTGCGGGAAATCGCGAATCCGGTCAATCCAGCGACTGAGCCGCACTTTGATGCATCGGAAAAACAGTGTATAGCGGTCTGATGAAGCTAATCACCGACGCCGCAGAGCTGGCTGAGCTCTGCACCCGCCTCAAGTCCGAACCCTATATCACCATCGATACTGAGTTCCTACGCGACAAGACCTATTGGCCGCAGCTCTGCCTGGTTCAGGTGGCGGGTGCCAACGAGGCGGTGGCGATCGACCCGTTGGTCGGTATGGATTTGGCGCCTCTCGCCGCTCTGCTTGCCGATCCCGATGTCGTCAAGGTGTTCCACGCCGCCCGGCAGGACGTCGAAATTTTCTATCAGTTGACCGGCACTATTCCGCATCCGCTATTCGATACCCAGGTCGCGGCGATGGTCTGCGGCTTTGGCGATTCGGTCGGGTATGAAACGCTGGCCGGCAAGCTTGCGGGTGCTAAGATCGACAAATCGCTGCGCTTCACCGATTGGTCGAACCGGCCGCTCTCTGACAAGCAGCTGCACTACGCCATTTCCGACGTCACGCATCTTCGCATCGTCTACGAAAAGCTGAGCGCCAGACTGGCCAAAAGCGGGCGTAGCTCGTGGTTGGAGGAGGAGATGGCGATCCTGACCGACCCCAATACCTATCGCCTGTCGCCGGATGAAGCTTGGCAGCGTCTCAAGCCGCGCAGCAATTCGCCGAAATTCCTTAACGTCCTCCGAGAGTTGGCTTCCTGGCGCGAGTCGGAGGCGCAGCGCCGCAACGTGCCGCGCAATCGTATCTTGCGCGATGAGGCGCTGCTTGAAGTGGCGGCTTTGCTGCCGCAATCGATCGCCGATCTGGCGCGCAGCCGGTCGGTCGGCAAATCCATGGCGGAAGGATCGCTGGGTGCTGTGATGATCGAGGTGGTTGCGCGTGGATTGGCGCGGTCGGCCTCGGATGCGCCCATCCTGGCCGAGCGCTTGGAGGTACCGCAGGGGCGCGGTCCGCTGATCGAGTTGCTGAAGGTGCTGCTAAAGCTGAAATCGGAAAGCAACGACGTCGCGCAGAAGTTGATCGCGAACGTCGCGGATCTGGAGGCGATCGCCTGTTCCGATCAGGCCGACGTGCCAGCTCTTAAGGGCTGGCGTCTGGAAGTGTTCGGCGATGACGCGCTGGCGTTGAAGCAGGGGCGGCTGGCGTTAACGGTGGCCAACGACGCGATCCGGATTATCCGGCTATAGGCGGTTGATAGCCGAATCGATCCTGCTTTCGGGGGCTCAAAGCCCCCGGCAGTTATTTAATCTTGGCTTCGCGGAAGACCACGTGCTTGCGCACGACCGGGTCATATTTGCGCTTCTCAAGCTTATCCGTCGTCTTGCGCGGATTCTTCTTGGTCACGTAGTAGAATCCCGTTTCCGCCGTGCTGACCAGCTTGATCAGGAGAGTAGTCGGTTTAGCCATCGGTGTGATCCATCATCTTCAAAGCAGCACGAGCGCGAGCGCTCTCAAGAGCCCCGGCGGAGGCGCGCACCATATCCAAGGCGAGAGCGAAGTCAAGCGGAATGAAGCGCCGTCGCCGTCACTATAACCCCGGCAGCCATGCGATAATTGCGACCGAGCGTTGCGATTGGCAAGCAAGATATGGGAGGTTTGTTCGCGAAAAGTTCTATAATCTTGCGCCTCTATCTATCGGGGAGTGCGGGTAGCATGGCGCAACAAATTCGCATACAGGCAATGGGTGCCCGCGAATGGACGCTCTTGCTGGCGTTATCCGTTCTGTGGGGCGCCTCCTTCTATTTCTTCAAGATCCTCGATGCCGAAATGCCGCCCTTCACGCTCGTGCTGGGCCGGGTCGGGCTGGCGGCGCTTGCGCTAAACGCCGTCGTTCTGGGACGCGGCGATCTGATGCCGACTTCGCCCAAACAATGGCGTGGCTTCCTGATCATGGGGCTGTTCATGAACGTAATCCCGTTCACGCTGATCGCCTATGGCGAGACGGGCATTTCCAGCGGGCTTGCGTCGATTTTGAACGCGACGACACCGATCCTGACGGTACTGGTAGCCCATGTCTTCACCCATAATGAAAAACTGTCCTGGGCTAAGGCGACGGGGGTG
>CAIZEE010000712.1 GCA_903931835.1 uncultured Elstera sp. | reverse complement strand
ATGTCGGCGATCCCGGTGTCGGTAAGACCGCCATCGCGGAAGGCCTTGCCCGCCGCATCGTTCATGGCGAGGTACCCGAGGTTCTGCAGGACGCGACCATCTTCTCGCTCGATATGGGCGCGCTCTTGGCCGGCACCCGCTATCGCGGCGATTTCGAAGAGCGCTTAAAGGGGGTGCTGACCGAATTGGAGCAGCAACCCAACGCCGTGCTGTTCATTGATGAAATCCACACGGTGATCGGCGCCGGCGCGACGTCAGGCGGCGCCATGGATGCGTCGAACCTGCTGAAGCCAGCCTTGTCGTCCGGACAGCTTCGCTGCATCGGCTCGACGACCTATAAAGAGTATCGGAATTATTTCGAGAAGGACCGGGCGCTGGTCCGGCGCTTCCAGAAGATCGACGTCAACGAGCCGACGGTCGAGGATTCGATCAAGATTCTGCGCGGGCTGAAGCCGTATTACGAGCAGCACCATCACGTCCGCTACACGACCGATGCGATCAAGGCGGCGGTTGAACTGGCGGCGCGTTACATCAATGACCGCAAGCTGCCCGACAAGGCGATCGACGTGATCGACGAGGTCGGTGCTGCGCAGATGCTGTTGCCGCCATCGCGCCGCAAGAAGACGATTACCGTGAAGGATGTCGAGGCGGTCGTCGCCAAGATCGCCCGCATCCCGCCAAAGACCGTCTCCTCCGACGACCGCGCCGTGCTGCAGACGCTCGAACGCGACCTCCGCACGGTGGTGTTCGGCCAGGACAAGGCGATATCGGCCCTGTCGGCTGCGATCAAGCTTGCCCGTGCCGGCTTGCGCGAACCGGAAAAGCCGATCGGCTCCTACCTCTTCTCCGGCCCGACCGGCGTCGGTAAGACCGAGGTTGCACGTCAATTGGCCCGCGTGCTCGGCATCGAGCTCGTGCGGTTCGACATGTCGGAATATATGGAACGGCATTCGATCAGCCGCCTGATCGGCGCACCGCCCGGCTATGTCGGCTTCGACCAGGGTGGTTTGCTGACCGATGCGGTCGATCAGCACCCGCATGTCGTGCTGCTGCTCGACGAAATCGAAAAGGCGCATCCTGACCTGTTCAACATCCTGTTGCAGGTCATGGACCACGGCAAGCTGACCGACCATAGCGGCAAGACGGTCGATTTCCGTAACGTCATCCTGATCATGACGACCAATGCGGGGGCGGCCGATCTCGCCAAGCCGGCTATGGGCTTTGAGCGCGAGCGCCGGGTTGGCGAGGATACCGACGCGATCGAGAAATTGTTCACGCCGGAATTCCGCAATCGCCTGGATGCGGTCATCCCGTTTGCTCATCTGACGCAAGAAGTCATGGACCGCGTGGTCGAGAAGTTCATCATCCAGCTCGAAGCCCAGTTGGGCGAGCGTTCGGTAGTGATCGAGTTGACCGATGCCGCGCGGAACTGGCTGTCCAAGAAGGGCTACGACCCGATGTTCGGCGCCCGTCCGCTTGGCCGCATGATCCAGGAATATGTGAAGAAGCCGCTGGCCGAGGAGCTGCTGTTCGGCAAACTCGCGCGCGGCGGCACGGTCATCGTCGATCTCGGCGACGACGAGCTGATCTTCGCCTTTACCGAGCCGCCAGCCGACCAGGAAGACGTGAAAGAACCCGAACTGGTCGAATAGCCGCTTTTTACTCTATAGTTCCGGCAAATACGACGCGGGTCATCGAAAGATGGCCCGCAGTCGTTTGGTATTACCCTTGGGTCCGCAGGACGAGTGATGACGAAATTTGCGCCCGAGCTGGCCGAGGCGAACGCCTATCTGGCCGCTCATCCAGACATCCAGGCGATCGAGCTGGTGCTGACCGATATGAACGGCATTGCGCGCGGCAAGCGCGTGCCGCCCAAGGATCTGGACAAGGTGTTCAGGAACGGCACGCCGTTGATCGGTTCGATCTTTGCGCTCGATACAAGGGGTGAGAACATCAACCAGGCCGGCATGGCCTTGTCGAGCGGCGATCCCGATCAAATCATGGTCCCGGTCTCCGGCCAGTTGCTGCCGATGCCTTGGAGCAAGGAACCGGTTCACGCGCTACTGATGACCATGCAGGACAAGGACGGCACGCCGTATTTCGCCGATCCCCGCGCCATCCTGGCCCGTGTGCTAAAGAGCTTCGAGCCGCTCGGCATCACGCCCGTCGTCGCCTGTGAGCTTGAGTTCTATCTAATTGCACCCGATCACGGTCCGGACGGGGCGCCATTGCCGCCGGTCTCGCCCCTGACCGGACGGCGTGAGGGCGGGACCGGCACGTATTCGCTGGACGATCTGCAATCTTTTTCCGAATTTCTAAGCGGCGTTGACAAGGCCTGCCGCGCGCAGGGTATACCGACGAGCGCTGCCTTATCGGAATATGCGCCAGGCCAGTTCGAGATCAATCTGGAGCATGGCCCCGACGCGCTGAAGGCGGCGGACCATGCGGCATTGTTCAAGCGGACCTGCCGCGCCGTCGCTCGCGCGCAGGGTCATGACGTCAGCTTTATGGCCAAGCCCTATCCCGCTACGAGCGGCAGCGGGCTGCATATCCATGTCAGCCTGGCCGAACGCAATGGCAAAGCCCTATTCGCCGCTGATGAGGGAATGCTGCATCAGGCATTGGGCGGACTGATTGCAGCCTTGCCGGAAAGCGTGGCGTTGCTCGCACCCAATGCCAATTCCTATCGCCGGCTGGCACCAGGATCCTACGCCCCGACCGTCGCAAGCTGGGGTTACGACAACCGCAACGTCGCACTTCGGGTCGTCGGATCGGGAGGCGATCTGCGTATCGAGCATCGCCTGGCCGGCGCCGATGCTAACCCCTATCTGGTGATGGCAGCAGTCCTTGCCGGTATTCACCACGGTATCCAGAACGCGCTCGATTCCGGGCCGGAGGCGGTGCCCGGCACGGATACAGACGTCTCCGACCTGCCGCTCAGATGGGCTGATGCGATCGATCGCTTCGAGAAGGGAACGATTCTGCCGGCCTATCTCGGCGCCGCCTATCATAAGCTTTTTGCGACCTGCCGGCGCGGCGAGCTTGAGCGATTTGAGGCGGATGCCGATTCCAGGGAATGGCGCTGGTATTTGGCAACCGTATAGAGGCGCGACGTAAAGCCTGAAATCAGGTAGCGTCAGCAATTATGGTTCGTTGGACAGCTATTCTGCTGGCTCTCATGCTTGCGGTCGCAGGCAGCCCCTCCTTTGCCGATAACAACCGGGTAGCGCTGGTTATCGGCAACGCCGCTTATCGCTTTTCGCCACTGAAAAACCCGACCAACGATGCGAAGGCCATGGCTCAGGCGCTGCGCGCCCAAGGTTTCGAGGTGGTCGAGCGCGAGAACGCAACCAAGGCGGAGATGGAAAAGGCGATTATCGAATTCGGCCGCAAGCTTAAGGCCGACGGTACCGGTATCGTTTATTATTCCGGCCATGGCATTCAGGTCGGTGGCAAGAATTATCTGATCCCGCTGGACGCGACGCTGACCGATCAGCGCGAAGTGCCATTGCTGGCCGTCGACGCGGATAACATCCTGATCCAAATGCAGGAGGTCCGCAGCAAGGTCAATATCGTCATTCTGGATGCCTGCCGGGACAACCCGTTCGAGCAATCCTTTCGCAGCCTGAGCGGCGGCCTCGCCCAGATGAATGCACCCTCGGGCACGCTGATCGCCTATGCAACGTCACCTGGCAAGACGGCGAGCGATGGCAGCGGCGAAAACGGCCTGTATACCCAGGAATTGCTGAAGGCGATAAACGAGCCTGGGCTGAAGGTAGAAGATGTCTTCAAAAAGGTCCGGCTGGCTGTCTCCAAGGCGTCCGGCGATGCGCAGATCCCCTGGGAATCGTCATCCTTGACGGGCGATTTCTATTTCAAGGCGCCGTCCGGGACGCCCGCCCCTGGCCCTGCAGCCTCGGTCGAAGTGACCTTCTGGGACTCGATCAAGAGCAGCACGGACCCAGCCGACTTCAACGCCTATCTCAAGAAATATCCCAACGGCGACTTTGCCGATCTCGCGCGCAACCGCGTCGCCTCGCTGCAGTCGGCGACGTCGAAGCCGGGCGGCACGCAAGTCGCGGCTGTGCCCGCGCCGAAGGCGGTAACGATCGAGCCAACCGCAGGGGCGCCCCAGAAAGACGAGACGCAAACTGACGGGCGCGACTACACCAAGATTCTTCCGGTCTTGCAGAAGGCGGCGGAGCGCGGCAATGCCGCCGCCGAAGTGCATCTAGGCCAGCTTTACCAGAACGGGTTGGGCGTCGCCCAAGACTACGCCCAGGCGATGCAATGGTATCAGAAAGCCGCCGCCCAGAATGACGCCGCCGGCCAGCAGCATATTGGCATGCTGTATTTGAAGGGTTGGGGGGTTGCCCAGGATTATGCGCAGGCGCTGCAGTGGTGCCGCAAAGCGGCCGATCAAGGCTTGCCGCGAGCAGAAGATACGGTCGGCCTGTTCTATCAGAGCGGCTGGGGCGTGCCGCCGGACGCGACCGAGGCGCTGAAATGGTTTCGCAAGGCAGCCGATAAGGGTGACGAGGCCGCAGAACTTCACCTCGGCGCAGCCTATTACAGAGGAGCCGGCGTTGCCGTCGACAAGCGCGAAGCACGCCATTGGCTGGAACTCGCGGCAAACCAGGGCGCCGAACCAGCGAAGAAGCTGCTGGCGAAACTCGCTTCGGAATGACGGTGCTGGACCGTTAGCCGGCCACCCTGGTGCCGCGACGGGCGAAATTGCGGATGAGATCGGCGATAAGCGTGTAGACAGCTGGCTTTGCCCGCGTGAATTGCACGCCGACGAACTGGGAATCCTTGAACTTCCGACGGATATTGACCTCTACCGTAACAAGCTCCGACTTGGTGCGCCCGAACGACATGGTCGCCTCGGCGCCAACATCGAGCGCGCCGTCATAACCGACCAGCCCCAGCCCGCCCATCGAGTAATCCTCAGTCATCAACACCTGGCCGTCCAAATAGGCGAGCAAGGCTGGTGAACGATAGCGCTGTTCGGTGCGGCGGTTGGATTTGGCCAGATCGACCGGCCGGGCCACCAGATCGGGCGGCTTAACCCGGGTGTCGTCCGTATCCTTAACCGACAGAGTGAATTCGACCACGCTGGTCTTGCGTGCCGCGACATCGGCAAACCGTTCGCCGATGCCAAGCATCACGGCCTTGGTCACGAACGGCTTGGACGCCGCAATGTGGCGCATCGCCAAGGCGCGATCCTCGTCAAATGCGGCGCGCAAAGCAGTATTCAGATGTTCGTCCGCCATCTTGGCCGACCAATCGCGCTCCAGCGAATCAAGCGCTTCACGGCGTGGGTCGATGTCCGTTTTCGGCCATTTGCAGATCCGCAAATAGTCTTTGAAGTTCTGGATTCGGTCGACTTCCGCGCCGAGAGTGCCGGCCAGCGCGGATTGACGGGTCGCTGCAAGGGCGTTGTCATAGATCCTCAGCTCACGTTTATTGCGCTCCGCCTGTTGCGCAGCCAGGGCTTCGGCATCATTCTCCGTCCCCGGCTCCGGCGTCGCTGGAACCATGATAAACCGACACGGATCATCATAATCGCTAGTGATTGTATGCAGCATCATCGCCATCTACCCTAGAAAGGGGCCGGTCAACCAAATACCTGCGCTATTATGACACAATCCAGGTGGTTTAAGTAAAAAGCTTTCGGCCTCGCTCCGGCGATTAAAGACTAGAATGAACTACGATCGTATGCAGAAACGGTTAGGACAAAGTAAACATGAGACTGTTTGAAGAACTCGTCTGGCGCGGATTTGTCGCCCAGGTCACGGCTGATGAATTAGCGGTGAAGCTGAATGACGAGCGTTTGACGCTCTATACCGGATTCGATCCGACCGGTCCGTCTTTGCATGTTGGCCATTTGATCCCCCTGACGCTGATGAAGCATCTGCAGCGCGGCGGGCATAAAGTTATCGCCCTGCTCGGTGGCGGTACCGCGATGATCGGCGATCCAAGCGGGAAATCCGCCGAGCGCAATCTGCAGGACCAGTCGCAGATCCGCGACAATACGAAGATGATCCATCGTCAGATGGCGCGGTTCTTTGAACATGATGGCGGTTCGGCGCCCGTCTATGCCGACAATCATGATTGGCTGAGCACGATCGGGCTGATCGATTTCCTGCGCGACACCGGCAAGCATTTCTCGGTCAACGCCATGGTGCATAAGGATTCCGTCCGCACACGGCTGGAACGTGACGGCGAGGGCATCTCCTTCACCGAATTCACCTACAGCCTGTTGCAGGCGCGCGACTTCCTGGAGCTCTATCGGCGCGAAGGCTGCGTGCTGCAGCTTGGCGGCTCCGATCAATGGGGCAATATCGTCGCCGGTATCGATCTCATTCGCCGGGTCGAGGGGGTGCAAGCCTATGGTCTGACCGTGCCCCTGCTGACCGACGCCAACGGCCAGAAATTCGGTAAGACCGAAAAGGGCGCCGTGTTCTTGGACCCTAACCTGACGAGCGCCTACGCCTTCTACCAGTTCTGGGTGAACACGCCCGATAGCGAGGTCGAGACCCTGCTGAAGCGCTTCACCTTCCTCGCTCCCACCCGCATCGAGGAGCTGATCGCGACCATCGGTTCGCCTGATCGCATTGCGCAAAAGGCGCTGGCCGAGGAGATGACCCGCTCGATCCACGGCGCTGACGAGACGGCTCGCGCCATCAAGGCGTCGGAGGCCTTGTTCAGCGGTGCGGTGGCCGAATTGCCGGTCGCAACCTTGCTCGAAATCTTCGCGGAAGTGCCCGCACTCGACCTTCCCCGTGCCCGGGTGGAGGGTGGTGTCCCGCTGGTTGATCTGCTCGCTGAAACCGGCGCCTGCAGCTCAAAAGGCGATGCCAAACGTCAGCTGGCGCAAGGCGCTGTGAGCCTCAACGGTGATAAAATTGGCGATACAGAGCGGGCGGTGACCAGCACCGATTTCCTTGACGGTCAAGTGCTGATCCTGCGGCGTGGCAAAAAAAATAATTACCTAATCCGCCTGATTTGAATTGACTTTCAAGGACCTGAGCCTGCGACAGGGCTGCGACACATTCTGCCTTTTTCTCGCCTGAATCGCTTTACGACCACCCATATGTTGTGTACCATCAGCTCCCTTACACAAGACATGGGGACGGGCAAACATCATGCGGATCGAACGGCGCTACACGAACGAAGGCAAATCCCCCTATGACGCGATTGCTTTCAAGAAGGTAGCGAGCGAGATCCGAAACCCCGACGGGTCGGTGGTTTTCCGGCTCGACGACGTGCTGGTTCCAGCCGATTGGAGCCAGGTCGCCTGCGACGTGCTGGCGCAGAAATATTTCCGCAAGGCTGGCGTGCCCGCCCGCTCCAAGCATGTCGCCGAGAAGGGGATTCCGACCTGGCTGTCGCGGCGTGAGCCCGATCTGACGGCGATGGCCGACATGGATTCCGCCCGCCGCTTTACGGGTGAAAGCGACGCCCGTCAGGTGTTCGACCGTCTAGCCGGCACCTGGACCTATTGGGGCTGGAAGGGCGGCCATTTCGACGCCGAGTCCGATGCCCAGGCCTTCTATGACGAGCTGCGCTATATGCTGGCCATGCAAATGGTGGCGCCGAATTCGCCGCAATGGTTCAACACCGGCCTGCATTGGGCCTATGGCATTGACGGGCCGGCCCAGGGTCATTTCTACGCCGATCACAAGACTGGCAAGGTGCAGGCGTCCAAATCCGCTTATGAGCATCCCCAACCGCATGCCTGCTTCATCCAGGGCGTCGAGGACGACCTGGTGAATGAAGGCGGCATCATGGATTTGTGGGTGCGTGAGGCGCGGTTGTTCAAATACGGCTCGGGCACCGGCTCCAATTTCTCCAAGCTGCGCGGCGATGGCGAGAAATTGTCGGGCGGCGGTCGTTCCTCCGGCCTGATGAGCTTCCTCAAGATCGGTGACCGGGCAGCCGGCGCCATCAAATCCGGCGGCACCACAAGGCGCGCGGCCAAGATGGTCGTGGTCGATGCGGATCACCCCGATATTGAGACCTTCATCAATTGGAAGGTGATCGAGGAGCAGAAGGTCGCAGCATTGGTCGCCGGCTCCAAGCTTGCCCAGCGCAGCATGAACGCGATCATGGCCGCATGCTCTGAAGGCGAAGGCGACAGCCGCTTCGACCCAAAAATCAACAAGGCGCTGCGTTCGGCGATCAAGGCCGCGCGCGCTGTGATGATTCCGGAAAATTACGTCCAGCGCGTGATCCAGTTCGCGCAGCAGGGCTATACCCAGATCGAGTTCAAAACCTATGACACCGACTGGGATAGCGATGCGTATCTGACGGTGGCGGGCCAGAACTCGAACAATACCGTGCGCGTCGACAACAAATTCCTGGAGGCCGTTCAGGCCGATGCCGATTGGCAGCTCATCCGCCGCACCGACGGCAAGCCGCATAAGACGCTGAAGGCGCGCGATCTGTGGGAACAGATCGCCCACGCCGCCTGGGCCTGCGCCGATCCCGGCATCCAGTTCGACACCACGATCAATGAATGGCACACCTGCCCAAATTCCGGCCGCATCGAAGCGTCCAACCCGTGCTCGGAATACATGTTCCTGGACGACACGGCGTGCAATCTCGCTTCGCTCAACCTGCTGAATTTCCGCCACGCGGACGGCAAGTTCGACATTGCCGGCTTTGAACACGCCACCAGATTGTGGACGGTCGTGCTGGAAATCGCGGTACTGATGGCGCAGTTCCCGTCAAAGCGGATCGCTGAGCTCAGCTATCGTTTCCGCACGCTTGGCCTCGGCTACGCCAATATCGGCGGCCTGCTGATGGCGTCCGGCATCGGCTATGACAGCGCGCAAGGCCGTGCGTTGTGCGGCGCCCTGACCGCGCTGATGACCGGCATCTGCTACAAGACCTCTGCCGAGATGGCGGCTGAGCTTGGGCCCTTCCCAGGCTATGCCGAGAATGCCGACGCGATGCTGCGCGTGATCCGCAATCACCGCCGTGCAGCCTTGGGTCAGCATACCGGTTATGAAGGTTTGGCGATCCTGCCGGTACCGCTCGACATCGCGGAAGTCGGCAATCCGGAATTGGTCGCCGCTGTCGAACGCGCCTGGGATGCCGCCCTCGATCTGGGGCAAGCCCATGGCTATCGTAACGCACAGACGACCGTGATCGCGCCGACTGGGACGATCGGCCTTGTCATGGATTGCGACACCACCGGCATCGAGCCCGATTTCGCGCTGGTGAAATTCAAGAAGCTGGCCGGTGGTGGCTACTTCAAGATCATCAACCGCATCGTTCCTGAAGCACTGGCAACCCTCTGCTATGGCACCACGGAGATCGACGAGATCATCCGTTACGCTGTCGGCCACGGAT
>CAIZEE010000711.1 GCA_903931835.1 uncultured Elstera sp. | reverse complement strand
CGGCGGCGCAGAAGGCGAAATATCTGCCCAGGCTCATTTCCGGCGAACATGTCGGCGCGCTCGCCATGTCCGAGCCCGGCGCGGGCTCCGACGTTGTCTCGATGACCACGCGCGCCGAGCGCAAGGGCGACCGCTTCGTGCTCAATGGCACGAAGATGTGGATCACCAATGGGCCGGATGCCGACACGCTGGTCGTCTATGCCAAGACCGATCCCGATGCCGGGCCGAAAGGGATATCCGCCTTTCTGATCGAGAAGGGCATGAAGGGTTTCTCGACCGCGCAGAAACTGGACAAGCTCGGCATGCGCGGCTCGAACACCTGCGAACTGGTCTTCGAAGATTGCGAGGTGCCGGAGGAGAATGTGCTCGGCCGGGTCAATGACGGCGTACGCGTGCTGATGAGCGGCCTCGATTATGAGCGCGCGGTGCTCGCTGCCGGGCCGCTCGGCATCATGCAGGCCTGCCTCGATGTCGTGCTGCCCTATGTCCATGAGCGCAAGCAATTCGGGCAGGCAATCGGCGAGTTCCAACTGATGCAGGGCAAGCTCGCCGATATGTATGTGCTTATGAACGCCGCCAAGGCCTATGTCTACGCGGTGGCGAAGGCCTGCGATCGCGACGAGCCGGCGCGCAAGGACGCGGCCGGCGCCATTCTGTTTGCCGCCGAGAAGGCGACATGGATGGCGCTCGAGACGATCCAATGCCTCGGCGGCAACGGCTATATCAACGAATACCCGGCCGGGCGTCTGTTGCGTGATGCCAAGCTTTACGAGATCGGTGCCGGCACCAGCGAAATCCGGCGGATGTTGATCGGCCGGGAGTTGTTTCGGCAGACGGTTTAGTCAGGTCCCGTCAACCCATATAGCCGCATCTTCGTATGCAGCAATTGCCGATGGATGCCGAGGCTGCGCGCCGCCTCGGCGCGGTTGCCGGCGCTAGCCGCCAGCGCCTGGCGGATCATGGTTTCCTCTAGCCGGCGCACGGCGTCGGGCAGGGAGGTGTTTTGTGGGTCGATCGCCGGTTCGGTCACCGCAGCTTCAAGAAAATAGAAGTCGTCGGGCTGCAGCACAGATTGGCCGGTCATGGCGGTCGCGCGCTGGATGGCGTTGCGAAGCTCGCGCACATTGCCGGGCCAGTTATGCGCGAGCAGGCGTGCCGCAGCGGCGGCTGACAGGCGTTTCGGCGGGGTGCCAAGGGCCAGGAAATATTCCGCTAGCGGCACAATGTCGGCGAGGCGCTCGCGCAACGGCGGCAGGCGGAGCGGGACGACGCCGAGGCGATAGAATAGATCCTCGCGGAACCGCCCCTCTCGAACGGCGACCGCGAGGTCCCGATGCGTGGCGGCGATGATCCGCACATCGATCGGCACCGGTTTGCCGCCGACCGGAACGACCACGCGCTCCTGGATGACCCTGAGCAGCTTTGCCTGCATCACAAGATCCATATCGCCGATCTCATCCAGCAGAACGGTGCCGCCATTGGCTTCACGCAAGGAGCCCAGCCGGTCGGATGTGGCGCCGGTGAAAGCGCCGCGGACATGGCCGAACAGCTCGCTTTCCAAGAGCTCTTTCGGGATAGCGGCGCAGTTGATCGGCACGAATGGTTTGGCTGCGCGTTTGCCGTGGCGGTGCAGCGCTCTCGCCACCACCTCCTTGCCGGTACCGGTCTCCCCGGTGATCAGGACCGTCGCGTCGGAATCGGCGAGCCGGCCGATCGCCTTCTGCACTTCACGCATGGCGGCACTGGCGCCGACCAGCTCGCCGTCCTGCGCCGATGCGACGGGCTCGGCAGCAGAGGTCTCGGCAGGGGCCAGCATGCGGGTCAGCAGCTCCGCCAGCTCCGCGCGCTTGACCGGTTTCGCCAGATGATCGATCGCGCCGAGCCGCATTGCCTCGATCGTGTTTTCGGCGGTCGGCACGGCGGTCAGGATCGCCACTGGCGGCGGGGAGGGGCGGGCGCGGATTCGCTGCAGCACTTCCAGCCCGCCGAGCCCCGGCATGCGCAGGTCGAGGATCACGGCATCGACCGATTGGCGATCCAGTAGCGTCAGGGCGGCGCCTCCATCCGAGGCTGCGACCGGCATGTGGCCGAGATCGGTCAGCGTGTCGCAGATATCGGCGCGTAAGGCGGCGTCATCGTCGACGATCAGGATGCG
>CAIZEE010000710.1 GCA_903931835.1 uncultured Elstera sp. | reverse complement strand
TGACTTCATCATGCGCCTGCCCCAGGGCTATGACACGCCGGTTGGCGAACTTGGCGTCAAACTGTCTGGCGGTCAGCGCCAGCGCCTCAGCATCGCCCGCGCCATGCTGAAAGACGCGCCGATCCTGTTGCTCGACGAGGCGACCAGCGCGCTCGACAGCGAATCCGAACGTCAGGTGCAAAAGGCGCTGGGCGTTTTGATGCAGGGCCGTACCGTGCTGGTGATCGCGCACCGCCTGTCGACGGTGGTCGATGCCGATCTGATCTGCGTGATCGAGGCGGGACGGCTGATCGAGCAGGGCACGCATGGCGAGCTGATCGCCAAGGGCGGCTCTTACGCGCGGCTCTACGCCCTGCAATTCGCCGATCAGGGAGAGAAAGCGGCCCTCCCCGCTGTCGCCGGATGACCAAGCGCCTGCTTCGCGTGGCGGCCGTCCAGGCGGCGCTTGCCTGGCTGATGGCCGCCTATATCCGTTTCGTTCACGGCACCATCCGATGGGAACATATCGGGCAGGAGCATCTGGCGGCAGTGCGTGCGCGCGGCCTGCCGGTGTTGGCGGCTTTCTGGCACGGGCGGTTCATGATGATCCGGTTTCTATGGACGGAGGATCGGCCGTTTTCCGTGCTGATCTCGACGCATCGCGACGGCAGGTTGATCGCCCGCTCGATCGAATATCTCGATGTCGCGACCATCGCGGGGTCGAGCCGGCGCGGTGGTGCAGCGGCGCTTCGCGTGATCATCCGCACGCTGGAGCAAGGGGGCGGGGTCGGCATCACCCCCGATGGACCTAAGGGGCCGCGTATGCGGGCGAAGAACGGCATTGTGGCGGCCGCGCGCGCCGCCGGGGTGCCGATCCTGCCGGTCACCTTTGCGGTGCGCCGCCGGATCGTGCTGAATAGCTGGGACCGCTTCGTCCTGGCGCTGCCCTGGACGCGGGGCGTCTATATCATCGGCCAACCGGTCGAACTCGCCGATGGCGATGATGAAGCCCTGCGCAATCTGGTCGAGCAGCGTCTCAACGACATCACCGAACAGGCCGATCGCCTGATCGGAAGCGCGCCGATCCAGCCGGCACCGATCGGGAGAGATCATGCACGCGCCTGAGTTCTGGCTGCATGACGGGGCGGTGCCGCGCCTGCTGGCGCCGGCCGCCGCCATCTGGGCGGCTGCGTCACGCTATCGCCAGCGAACCGCCCGGCCGGCACGGGCGGCGGTTCCGGTTGTCTGTATCGGCAATCTGGTCGCGGGCGGCCAGGGCAAGACGCCGGTGGCGCTGGCGGTCGCCGCCGAGTTGACGCGGCAAGGCGGTGCGCCGTGGTTTCTGACGCGCGGCTATGGCGGGTCGCAGAAGGGACCGTTGCTGGTATCGCCCCGATCCCATGACGCGACACAGGTTGGCGACGAGGCGCTGTTGCTCGACCAGAAAGCGCCGACGATTGTATCGCATAACCGTCCCGCCGGTGCCGCCGCTGCGGCGCATGGCGGCGCCTCGGTCATTGTCATGGATGATGGGTTCCAGAACCCGTCTCTGGCAAAGGATCTGTCGCTCGTGGTGATCGATGGCGGCTTCGGCTTCGGCAATGGCCGAGTCATGCCGGCAGGGCCGTTGCGTGAGCCGGTGGCCGATGGGTTGGCCCGGGCGCAGGCAGTGGTCATGATCGGTGAAGACCGGCATGGGATCGCCGCCAGCCTGCCGGCATCCTGCCCGATCTTGCGTGCCGATCTCAGCATACGCGGCGATGGCGCGGCCTGGCGCGGCCGTCGCGTCGTCGCCTTCGCCGGCATTGGCCGGCCGCAAAAATTCTTCGATACACTGACCGAGCTTGGGGCCGAATTGCTGGCAACGCGCGACTTTGCCGACCACCATCACTACGACCCGGCAACCATCCATCAGCTTGCCTCTGAGGCAAAGCGCCTGGACGCGCATCTGGTGACAACGGCGAAGGATGCGGTGCGGCTGGCGCCGGCGGAGCGTGCTCTGGTCGGCGTGCTGGCGGTCGATCTGGTATGGCGTGACAGCACAGCGATCACCGCGCTATTGGCCGGGGTCGTACGGCGATGAGGTCGCCGATCCGGCGCTTGCTGTTTGATCCGATCGAGGCGGGTCTGCTGATCGCGATCTTCGGGTTCTTCAAGCTGCTGCCGATCGACTGGGCATCCGGGCTTGCCGGGTGGATTGCGGCTGAGATCGGCCCGATGCTGCGGGTGAGTCATGTCGCCCGGCGCAATCTGGCACTGGCTTTTCCGGGTATCGACCGCGCGGAAATTGAACGCCTGGTGCGCGGTGTGTGGAATAATCTAGGCCGGGTTGCGGGCGAATACCCCCATCTTGCCGCGATCGCCCGCAGCCGTGTCGAGCTGGTCGGGCTGGAGCATGCCATCGCGGCACGTGAGGACGGCAAGCCCGGCATCTTCTTTGCCGGCCATCTGGCGAATTGGGAATTGCTGCCGATGGTGGCGGCCGGGCTTGGGCTGCCGCTGACACTCGTCTACCGGGCGGCCAATAACCCGCTGGTCGATCGGGTGATTGCCAAGCTGAGACAGGCCGGCAACGCGGTGTTCCTGCCCAAGGGAGCTGCCGGTGCGCGCGGCACGCTTGCCGCCATGCGCCGGGGCGCGCATCTCGCGATGCTGGTCGACCAGAAGATGAATGACGGTATCGCGGTGGCGTTTTTCGGGCATCCAGCGATGACCGCTCCTGCATTGGCGCAATTGGCCAATCGCTTTGATTGTCCCGTCCTGCCGGCGCGAATGGAGCGGCTTCACGGCGCCTATTTCAGGCTTACCGTCCTGCCGCCTTTGCCGCTTGCCCACAATGGCGAGCGTGGCGCCGATACTGCAGCGGTGATGACGGAGGTCAACCGCCTGCTCGAAGACTGGATTCGCGCGCGGCCATCCCAGTGGTTGTGGTTGCATAAACGGTGGCCCGGCCTAAAGTAAGTTGCTTCAACAAAAACACCTCGGGAGAGTCTCCATGTCGCGCTGGTTCGCCGTAATCCTAATCGCCGTACTGGCCCTAGCTGGCGCCAACGCCAACGCAGCCTCGCCACTCCATGTTCGCCAAGCCGTCGACATCGCCGCCACGCCCGACAAGGTGTGGGCCATCATGGGCAATTTCGACGCCCTCTCGGCCTGGCATCCGGTTGTCGCGTCGAGCCCGGCTGATAAGGGCAACACGATCGGCTCGGTCCGCTCACTCACGTTGAAGGCCGATGGCAATCCGGGCTTCACCGAGAAGCTGATCAAGTACAGCGCGGCGAAATACAGCTACACCTACGACATCACGCCGACGCAAAAGGTCCTGCCGGTGGTCAATTATCGCGCCACGATTACGCTGACCAAGACCGCGACCGGCACGAAGGTCACGTGGCGGGCGAGCTTTCATGCCGCACCGGGCGCTGAGAATCAGGCGGCGATCGACGCCATAACCGGCGTGTTCCGCGGCGGCCTCGATAATCTGAAGATCATGGCCGAGAAATAGGTCGCAAGACTGCCGGCGACGTCGCCCCTGCCCATATCGGGTGGGGGCGGCAAGCCCCTGCGTGACCTTGCTGATTAAGTGCCTGTGACATAAGGTACATCCCGCTATCGTTAATAAGAAATTGAGGGGAGAGTCCGCATGTCACGTTGGTTCGCCACAATTCTAGCCGTCGCCGTATTGGCGCTGGCTGGCACTGCTGCCAAGGCAGCCCCTTTGACCGTTTCCCAGACGGTCGATATCAAAGCATCGCCGGCCGCAGTCTGGAAAATCATCGGTAATTTCGATGCCCTCGCAAAGTGGCACCCGGCTATTGCGTCGAGTCCGGCCGATCACGGCAATGATATCGGCTCGATCCGGACGCTCACGCTGAAATCTGAGGGCAATCCGCACTTCACCGAGAAGCTGACCAAATACAGCGCTCCGGACTTCACCTATAGCTATGACATCACGCCCACTCAGAAGGTCATACCGGTGGTCGGCTACCACGCGACGATTACGGTCACCAAGACGGATACCGGCTCGACGGTAACCTGGAATGCGGATTTCTTTGCTGGATCTGCGACCAACGACAAGGGGGCGATCGACGTGATCACGGGCATATTCCGCACGGGCCTCGATAATCTGAAGACCAAGGCTGAGAAGAAATAAGCCTGAGACCTTGGCAATGCTGCGTCTCATCGGTGTCGATAAGCGCTATACCGATGGGACGCTGGCGTTGCAGGGATTGGATTTCGCCGTCGGCGAGGGCGAGTTCGTCAGCTTGCTTGGGCCGTCGGGCTGCGGGAAATCGACCGCGCTGCGCATGATCGCGGGCTTGAGCGAGCCAAGCGCCGGCGCCATCGAATGGTCCCAGCACCCGCCTATCGGTTTCGTCTTCCAGGATCCGACCTTGATGCCCTGGCGGACCGTCTTCGACAATGTGATGCTGCCGCTGCAACTATCTCATATGAAGGCGGGCGAGGCGGGCCCTAAGGTTTCGGCGGCGCTCGCTCAGGTCGGGTTGTCCGGCTTCGAGCGGTCCTATCCGCGTGCGCTATCGGGGGGCATGCGCATGCGGGTTTCGGTGGCGCGCGCGCTGGTCACCAATCCCGAGATGTTGCTGATGGATGAACCGTTCGCAGCCCTTGATGAGATAACCCGTTTTAAGCTCAACAACGACATATTGGCGATCTCTGCGGCACGTCGGCTGACCACGGTGTTTGTCACGCATAGCGTGTTCGAATCGGTCTATCTATCGACCCGCGTCATCGTGATGGCGCCAGGGCCTGGCCGCGTCTTCGCTGATATTCCGATTGCAGCACCTGTCCGGGACGAGGCATTCCGGACATCGCCAGACTACT
Source organism: uncultured Elstera sp. (assembly GCA_903931835.1). Classification (GTDB taxonomy): domain Bacteria; phylum Pseudomonadota; class Alphaproteobacteria; order Elsterales; family Elsteraceae; genus CAIZEE01. Next base: position 5,494 of record CAIZEE010000710.1, on the reverse strand, counting down.
CCGCCTATTGCCGCGAGGTTTCGGGGGCACTCGCGGCCGCCATGGCGTTCAAACAAAACGCGGCCGGATGAGACATCCGACCGCGTTATCGCTTGATATCAGCAGGGCTTTAAGCGTTAGGCGCCGTTGACTGTGATCTGAACGGCTTCGCGGCCCTTCAAGCCGGCAACGACCTTCATCGAGACCAGTTCGGCTGGTTCGAGCGAGGCGAGGCCGGAGCGTTGCAGAGCCGAGGCATGGATGAACACATCCTTGCCGCCGTCATCCGCCACGACAAAGCCAAAGCCCTTTTCAGCGCTGTACCATTTCACCGTGCCGGTCACATCGACCGCCGACGACATATCGACCTGGCGTCCGCCACCACCACCGGCATCGCGCGGCGGGCCGGCGGGACGCGGGCGTGGTGGTGCGGTGGCTGCGGTGCTTTCATCAACCTCGACAACCTCAAGCACCTGCATGCCCTTCTGGCCCTGACCGAAACGGCCGCGGATCGTGGCGCCGGGCGGCACGATCTTCACGCCGATCGCCTCCAAGGTCGAGGCATGCAGGAAGGCATCGCCGGAGCCATCCGACAAGGCGACGAAGCCGAAACCCTTTTCGCTGTTGAACCAGGTTACGGTCGCAGCCGTCAGCGGCCCGCTGGATTGCGATGGCGCCGACATGGGCACGAAACCCGCAGTGGGTGCGGGGAAGCCGGCCGGGCGCCTTGAATCACGGCGCTGCGCATCATGAAAATCGAAATTATCGTCATCAAATCCACGGCGTCTCGGGCCGCCGAATTCCTTGCCGCGCTTCTTCATCGTGTCCGCTACAGTCCTCTAGTGTTGACCCGGCTGGGTGAGTGTCAAAACGTTCAAACGATCACGCATAATTCGAATTGCGTGCCCTTGCCGAGCATAATTTGGTGTGGATTTGCCGACAGGCCACCCTTGTCTTGGCCGGGGACGGCAAAACAAAGCGAACCGACCGAGGCGTCAGTGACGCGACGAAACAATGGGTCATGCAACCTAGCTCATTCGACAACTCATTCATACGTTAACACATTTCTTCGGATGGCGCGGCAATAAATGTTAACGGATTGCTGCTTTTTGCCGCTGCGTCGATCTAGCCTGCTGTCCTGTCTCAATCTGTACCGCCATCCACGCCGCTGGTCTGCAGCCGCAATTATACGATCGCCCTTGACCTCGGCTGTTTGGAGAGATAGAACAAAACAAGAACATTTGGAATGGGCTCGAGATGAACGGCGCACCCAAGGATATGGGCGAGGGGTTGGGCAAAGATCCAGCCGTGTTGGCCGCCTTGCGGTGCCAGATCAGGGCGATCGAGTGTGACGGGGCAAGCAGTGCCGGATTGTCCTTTGGCGGGGAGGCGATTGCGCGAGCCCTCCCGCCAACCGGCCTGGCTCAGGCAGCGGTACATGAAATTGCCGGTGGCGATGGTGCTGTTCAAGGCTTCGCCGCTGCTCTTGCAGGAAAGCTCGCAAGGCAGCAGGGGATGGTGCTGTGGGTAGCGAGGGAGGCGGATCTCTGTGCTGCTGCTCTGGCCGGGTTCGGTTGCGATCCGGCGCGGCTGATCGTGGCGCGCGCCTCATCGCGCGCCGATCTGCTGGCGGTGTGCGAGGACGGGCTGCGCGGGTCCGGCAAGCCAGGGCAGGGGTTCAGCGTTGTGATTGCCGATCTGCCGCCGATCGATCCGATCGCGGCAAGGCGCCTGCAACTGGCAGCGGCCCAAGGGGGTACGACCGGCTTGCTGATCCGCCCGCAGCGTTGGGGGGTGGCAGAGGCGCCGACGGGGACTGGCAGTATCGCGGTGACGCGGTGGCGGGTCATGGCGGCGCCGTCTGAGTCTCATCCTCTGGTCGCTGAGACTGCCGTCGGTGCTGCGCGCTGGCGGGTGGAATTGTTGAGGGCACGGGGCGGTATTCCCGGGAACTGGATCATGGAGTGGAACGATGCGACACGTGATTTCGCTGTGGTTGCCGAGCTTCTCGACCGACCGGCTCAGCCGTTCGGGCCGGACGAGCAGGAATGGCGCCGGATCGCCTGAACCGCTGGCGACATACCGCAATATCGGCGGGCGGCTGATCATCGATGCGGTCGATGGCACCGATGCGAACCTGTTCCCGGGTCAGTCCTTGGCCGATGCCCGGGTACTTGCGCCAGGTTTGCGCGTGGTCGAGGTTGATCCAGCCGCCGATGCGCGCGCACTTGACGATCTGGCCGATTGGTGCGGCCGCTATACGCCCTGGACGGCGACCGACGGCATCGTCAATGGGCAGGCGGGGTTGTGGCTCGATGTGACCGGCTGCGATCATTTATTCGGCGGCCCGGCTGAGATGCTGCGCGATCTCTTGGGCCGCTTGAGGAAATCCGGCTATGCCGCCGCGGCAGCTTTGGCGCCGACACCGGGGGCTGCATCCGCCTTTGCCAGGTTCGATCCGGCGGCTTCGGACGGCATGGTGGTGACACGGCTGGAGCTGCGCGCCAAATTGCGTCGCCTGCCGCTTGCCAGCCTGCGCCTGCCCTTGGTCGTGGTGGATGAGGTGTCGCGGTTTGGCCTGACCAAAATCGGCGATCTTTATGAATTTGCCCGGGGGCCTCTGGCGACCCGGTTTGGCACGGTTCTGACGCGCCGCCTCGATCAGGCGCTAGGCCGTCTGGCCGAACCGATTTCGCCGCGCCGCCCGGTCGCACCCCAGCGCAGTCGTGTGGCCTTTGCCGATCCGATCACGACCCTCCCGGTTGCCGAGGCCGCCCTTTCCCGTCTGCTCGATGAGCTGTGTCCGCAGCTGGAGCGAGTAGCGCTTGGCGTGCGTCGGCTCGAACTCGTGGTTTACCGGCTGGATGGCGCGGTGCGCCGCCTGCCGGTCGGCACGCATGAGGCGGTGCGCGATCCGGCCCATCTGTTCCGCCTGACCGCCCCGCATCTCGACAAGCTCGGTATCGATGCCGGGGTTGAGATCATGGTTTTGGCGGCGGCGATGACCGAACCCCTGGCCGCGCGCCAGCTTGATTTTGCAGCGGCGGATCCGGCCTCGGCAAATCTCCATGAGACCATCACGCCGGTGATCGATCGGCTGGTCAGCCGGCTGGGCTCCGCCAATGTGCTGCGTCCGGTGGCGCGGGCCAGCCATGTGCCGGAGCGCAGCCAATCCTGGCAGCCCTCGCTGTTGGCGCACCCCACGGTGAAATCCACCGCCTCGATCAAACCGCGCGCGCCTCGGCCGATCCGCCTGCTGGCACGTCCCGAACCGGTCGACGATGTCGTGGCACTGGTGCCCGATGCGCCGCCCCGGCGGTTTAGCTGGCGCGGTCGCACCCATCGCATCCGCTTGGCTGACGGGCCGGAACGGATCGCGCCCGAATGGTGGCGCGACGATGCCAGGACGCGCGATTACTACCGGGTAGAGGATGCGGACGGTCAGCGCTTCTGGCTCTATCGTGAAGGCATTAACGGCGATCCGCAGCGCTGGTATCTGCATGGCTTCTTCGCCTGATGACCCGCCCCGCTATGCCGAATTGCAGGTTACCAGCAATTACAGCTTCCTGCGCGGGGCAGCACATCCCGATGAATTGGTGTTGCAGGCCAAGGCTCTCGGCCATCACGCGATCGGGCTGACCGACCGCAACAGTCTGGCCGGCATGGTGCGAGCCCATGTCGCTGCGAAAGAAGCGGGGATGACGCTCAGGGTCGGTGTGCGGCTCGATTTTCAGGATCATCCAAGCCTGCTGTGCTACCCGACCGACCGCGCCGCCTATGGCCGGCTGTGCCAGTTGCTGAGCATCGGCAAATTGCGGGCGCCCAAGGGCGAATGCCATCTCGGCATCGATGATCTGTGGCCCTACGCTGCGGGCCAAATGCTCCTCGCGGTTCCGCCGGAGCATCCGGATGAAACCTTCGCCCGGCAACTCGCCACCCTGGCCCGCGAACTAGCGGGGCAGATCCATCTCGCCGCCGCCCCAGCCTATGACGGCGCAGATACCATCCGTCTCGCTCAATTGGCCGAGATCGCTCTGGCCGCCCGTATCCGCCTGGTTGCGACCAACGACGTGCATTACCACGTGCCCGAACGGCGCATGCTGCAGGATGTCGTGACCTGTATCCGCGAAGGCTGCACCATCGCCACGGCGGGTGGCCATCTCCACCCCAATGCCGAACGGCATCTGAAGCCGCCCAAGGAAATGGCCCGGCTGTTTCGGCACTATCCCGATGCACTCGCGGCTGGGATTGAGATCGTCGAAGCGTGCCGTTTCTCCATGGATGATCTCAGCTACGACTACCCCGATGAATCAGGGGGCGATCCCCGTTCGCCGCAACAGCGCCTGACAGATCTCACGTGGGACGGCGCCAAGGGGCGCTATCCGGACGGCGTCCCGACCCGCATCGCCGAAACCATCGCCCATGAACTGGCGCTGATCGAACAGCTCGGCTACGCGCCCTATTTCCTGACCGTTCATCACATCGTTCAGTTCGCCCACACCGAAGGCATCCTTGCCCAAGGGCGCGGGTCGGCGGCCAATTCCGTGGTGTGTTACTGCCTCGGCGTGACCTCGGTTAACCCCGTCGAGATCGACCTTCTGTTCGAACGTTTCGTCTCGGCCGAACGCAACGAACCGCCCGATATCGATGTCGATTTTGAGCATGAGCGGCGGGAGGAGGTGATCCAGTACATCTATGATTGGTATGGCCGCGATCACGCCGCCATCACCGCTACGGTCAGTTGCTTTCGCGCCCGTGGCGCGGTGCGTGAAGTCGGCAAGGCCATGGGATTATCCGCCGACACGGTCGCCAAACTGGCCGGAACGGCGTGGGGTTGGAGTGCCGAGGCGATCAGCGACGATCGCGCCCGGGAAATCGGTCTCGATCCGGGTGCGCGGATGCTGCGTCTGACACTCGATCTGGCGCGCGAATTGATCGGCTTTCCGCGTCATCTGTCCCAGCATGTCGGCGGGTTCGTCCTCACCCGCTCGCCGCTCGACACGGTCGTGCCGATCTCCAATGCGGCGATGGATAAACGCACAGTGATCGAATGGGACAAGGATGATCTGGATGCCTTGCGCATCCTCAAGATCGATGTCCTGGCGCTCGGCATGTTGACCTGCCTGCGCAAGGCGTTCGATCTGGTTCAGCAGCACCATGGCAAGAGCTACGCGCTCGCGACCATACCGGGGGATGATCGGCCGACCTATGAGATGTTGTGCCGGGCCGATTCGATCGGTGTGTTTCAGGTCGAAAGCCGCGCGCAGATGAGCATGCTGCCGCGCCTCCGGCCGAAAAAATTCTACGATCTGGTGATCGAGGTCGCGATCGTTCGCCCTGGGCCGATCCAGGGCGGCATGGTGCATCCTTACCTCCGCCGCCGCAGCGGTGAGGAGCCGGTCGATTATCCGTCCGAGGCCTTGCGCGCGGTGCTGGGCAAGACCTGCGGCGTGCCGCTGTTTCAGGAACAGGCGATGCGCATCGCCATCGTCGCCGCCGGCTTCACCCCGGCCGA
>CAIZEE010000709.1 GCA_903931835.1 uncultured Elstera sp. | reverse complement strand
TGTGTTCGTCCCGGCCTGACCGGCCGCTTAACCGGAGGACTTAGCCATGAGCGATGTGTTCATCATCGGCGTCGACATGATCAAGTTCGGGCGCTTCCCCGATCGCACCGTGCCGAGCCTCGCGGCCGAGGCGGCGCTGATGGCGCTCGATGACGCCGGCCTGACCATCAACGACATGCAGGCGCTCTATTGCGGCAACCTCGGCCAGGCCAGCGGCATGGTCGGCCAGAGGATGCTGGCGGAGATCGGCCAGACCGGCATTCCGGTGGTCAATGTCGCCAACGCCTGCGCCACCGGGGCCACGGCGTTCCGCGACGGCTGGATGTCGATCAAGGCCGGCCTCTACGACCTGGTGCTGGCGGTCGGGGTCGAACAGATGGGCAAGGGCCTGCTGGGCGGCGGCGGCGGGGTGTCGCCCGAGGGCCTGATCGGCTCGGGCACCATGCCGGCGATGTTCGCCCACATCGGCAACGAGCACAGCCGCAAGTACGGCACCACCTTCGAACAGTTCGCCAAGGTGTCGGTGAAGAACCACCACCACTCCACCCTCAACCCCAAGTCGATGTACCAGGTCGAGACGCCGCTGGAGCAGGTGATGGGCTCGGAGATGATCTCCTTCCCCAACACCAAGCTGATGTGCTCGGTCAACGTCGACGGCTCGGCCGCGGCGGTGCTGGCGTCGGAGACGATGGTAAAGCGCCTGGCGCTGATGGACCGGGCCGTGCGCATCCGCACCTCGACCATGACCAGCAACCCGTTCGAGGACCGGCAGATGGCCATGCCCGACTTCAGCGGCGCCACCCGGCTGGCGGCCAACGTGGCCTATGAATCGGCCGGCGTCGGTCCGGAAGACATCAATCTGATCGAGCTGCACGACTGCTTCGCCACCGCCGAGCTGGTGCACTACGAGAACCTCGGCATCTGCGCGCCGGGCGAGGCCGGGCGGCTGATCGACGAGGGCGTCACCGCGCTCGGCGGCAAGGTCCCGGTCAACGTCTCCGGCGGCCTGCTGTCGAAGGGCCATCCGCTGGGCGCCACCGGCATCGCCAACATCTATGAGGTGGCCACTCGCGATCCTGCACGGCGGGGATGCCGTTCAACGAAGTGGCGCAGCCGCGGCGCTGGGCGAGATCGGGGACCCGCGCGCCGCTGTGCCCCTCATTGAAGCCGTGAGTGACAAGGAAGATGACGTACGCTTGAGCGCAATCGCATCTTTGGGCCAGATCGTGGATCCCCGCGCGATTGATGCGCTCAATGCATCGTTGAAAGACCGCAATACCCACGTCAGAATGAGTGCTGCAATTTCGCTTGGCAAAATCAAGGACCCTCGCGCGGCAGGTCCATTGATCGGCGTTTTGGGCGATAAGGACGCTACCGTTCGCGAGGATGCGGCCGATTCACTCGTCAACATAGGTGCGCCAGCGGTTGGACCCATGATCGCTGGTCTTGGGAACGAGGATTATCTTGTCGAAGAAGCCCTCTCAAAGGCCTTGGGCAAGATTGGCAAGCCGGCGGTCGATCCGCTGATCGCAGCCCTGAAGGTCAAGGACCATTACATTCGAGCTCACGCGGCTGCGGCCTTGGGCAGCAGCGGGGACACGCGCGCTGTCGAGCCCTTGATCGCGGCGCTTAAGGACACGGACGTCATTGTGCGACGGTATGCCGCTGAGGCCTCGGGGATGACCAAGGATCCTCGCGTGGTCGAGCCGTTGATCGTCGCCCTGGGGGAGGAAGATTGGTCGCTGCGATCAAGCGCTGCCGAGGCATTGGGCGTCGTTGGAGACTCCCGCGCTGTCGAACCGCTGATCACCGCGCTCAAGGATACGAATCATTACGTCAGGTCGGCAGCCGGAGGGGCTCTGGGCCTCATCAACGATCCCCGTGCGGTCAGCGCACTGCTGGCGGCTTGGAAAGAGCGTGACATGGCGGTGATTGCCGGTGCCTATCGCTATTTCATCAAGCGGGGTGAGCCT
>CAIZEE010000708.1 GCA_903931835.1 uncultured Elstera sp. | reverse complement strand
GTCAATCTTGGCGATGGCCGCCTGCGCGGCGTCGATCACGAAGCCCATGCCCTTTTGGCGTGCCGCCGAGCCCTCTCTTTCAAGGGTCTGCACGAACTCAGCCCGCTTCTTGTCGGTCAAGGCGCGTTGGTCCTGCAATTCGCGCTGAAACAGCGTGCCCTTGCTGTTGATAAAAACGCCGGATGTGCCGCGCTCTTTTTGGATCTCATGCACGAGACCGCCAGTCATTGTTGTCAATTCTGTCAGCGATCTCAAGCGCTTCATCTGCGAAATTGAGGTGAAGTCTTCGCTACAAAGCCAATAAGAAAACAGGGCCATTCCGATCGAGGGGATCAGAACGGCGATCAAAATTCGGTATAAGATGCTATGATTATTGAGAAATTTCATTTCCGTGACACCGTATCATTCCAAGTTCGAGTAGCAAAATACCATTGTATGCAGTCTAAACTGCTTCGAGCAAAACCATTGCGTGAATTTTTGATTCCTGTGGGTACAATTTACGCCCCCACGATATGGTCCGACATATCCGATAGTCAGCGCCTTCTGATACCGTCCGGGCCGGCATTTTTGAACCGTCGCGCGGCGATCATCTGGCAATTATCGAGGCGCCCAGGCTGCGCAACGCCATGCCAATATGCGCGTCGATGATCTCGGCCTCGCTAAGCCGGCCATCCGGGCGGTACCAGCTGCACACGCCAGTCAGCATGGCGAGGATAGCGAAGGTCGCAACGCTGACGTCAAGCGGGGCAAAAGCGCCCTGTTTGATGCCGTCCTCGATGATGTCGCTAAGCCGGCTCTCATAGCGTTTACGCATCTCGACCACAGTCGCGTAATGCTCGACGTCCAGGCTGCGCAGCTCGAAATTGACGACCGATACTTCGCTTTTGCGCACCATGTGATAGCGGACATGGAAGGCGACGAAGGCGGCAAGGCGTTCCGCCGGTTCGACAACGCCCGTCAAGGCCGCGTCGACCTGATCGAGCAGCTCCTGCATATGCATCTCGATCAGGCTGAACAGCAGGTCCTGCTTGGTGTGCATGTAGTTATAAAGCGAGCTTGGACGGATGCCGACTTCGGCAGCGAGCTGGCGCAAGCTCATCGCCTCATAGCCATGCTCGAAGATCAGGCGCAATCCGGCTTTGCGGATCGTCTCCAGCGTCTTCGGGCCGAATGAGCCGACCGTGCGGGACATCTCTCACTCCGATTGGTAGAGTTCACACTCTGAAGTGAGTTTCCCGCTTGATCAACCAAATAAACAAACGTACGATCGTTTCTTAGGTGACCGATACCCCACTCGACGGAATGGAGTTTCATGCCTCGTCTCGATGATGCGATCGACAAGCGATCCAACGATTACAGCCGCAATCGCGATGCGCTGACGGAGGCTGTTCGCGATCTGCGGCAACAGGTGGAACGCGTGGTTGAGGGCGGCGGCGCAGCGGCGCGGGAGAAGCATCTTGGTCGCGGCAAGCTGCTGCCGCGCGACCGTATCCGCGCGCTACTGGACACTGGCTCCCCATTTCTCGAACTATCCCAGCTTGCCGCCTGGGGTATGTATGACGACGACATACCGGCGGCCGGCATCATTACCGGGATCGGCCGTGTCTCGGGCCAGGAATGCCTGGTCATCGCCAATGACGCCACGGTCAAGGGTGGCACCTACTTCCCGATGACGGTGAAGAAGCATCTGCGCGCCCAGACCATCGCCCGGGAAAACCATCTGCCGTGCTTGTATCTGGTCGATTCG
>CAIZEE010000707.1 GCA_903931835.1 uncultured Elstera sp. | reverse complement strand
CAGAGGAGCGTCTAAAGGAGCGGTTCATTGCCCGACCTCCTTATTATCCGTATCTGCCCACTCGATCAGCCCGAAGGGTGCCCCCAGCGGATCGGCGACAACGGCGACCATGCCGCCATGGCGATCGGGATGCGGCTGCACCAGCACGCGGCCGCCGAGTGACACCAGCTTCGCGGTCATTGCCAGCGCATCGTCGACACGCACGAAATTCAGCCAATGCGGATAGGCATCGGGTCTGGCGACCGGCAGCGCATTAGCGCTGGCACGCGCGTAATTATCGGTCGCCAGGATCAGATGCTGAGCGCTGCCATCCTGCGTCTGGTCGAACACTTCGTAATCAAACAGCGTCTGGTAGAAGCCGGCGGCCTTGTCGGGATCGCTGGTGATCAGCGAGCTCCAGATGAACTCGCCAGGTGCCGCCAATTCGTCGACCGGATCGCCGCTGCTCGACGCCAGCATCGCGAACACAGCACCCTGCGGATCGGTCAGCACGGCCTCGCGGCCGCGAAACGGCAGGTTATGCGGCGGCGATAGCTCCTTCGCCCCCTGATGCACGGCAATCCGCTCGGCGGCATCGACATCGCGCACAGACATGAAGTTCAGCCAGAACGACTGCTTGTGTTCGCGCGGCGGGACTTTCTTCTCAAACATCCCGGCGACGGCATGGCCGTTCAGATAGGCCTCGGCATAATCCGGCCCGGCACCCGGGCTGTCTCGATAAGTCCAGCCGAACAGATCGGAATAGAACTGCCGGGCCGCCGTCAAATTGGGCGTCACCAGCTCGACAAAGATCACCTTGCCGACATGATGTTCGGGGCTGGCCGGATCGGTAATGGGCGGGACAACGGGCGGCGACGCAGCGAAAGCTGAATGACCGACTGTGCTGCCCAGCAGGGCCGCGATCAGTGCGATGCCTACCCGGTTGGGGGTCCATGGGAATTTCGAGTTGTGCCGTCGCCTGTTCATCGCCGTCTCCGCTGCCTGTCATGAGGCTGACGGGGGATAAACACGCGACGGGGCTATTCGTTCACGCTGAGCAAGGATCGGCTGACTGGCGATTCTGAGTAGAACGCCTATAATCAAGATATGAGCGATTTGAAGAATCCACCCCAGCCCGTCGTTCCAGCCGCTATCGCCGAGTCGCTGGATAAGAGTGCTGCTGATCTCCGAGCAGGTCGGGTGGAAGATGCACAAGGCTTTGCAGATGCGCTGCAGTCACGGCTGGACGAGCATCGTAAGCATAAAGTCGCTGTGCGCGACCGCTAATCGGCGCGGTGATCCGACAAACTGAGACTGCGAAACGGCAAGTTCTTCGCCTGTTGGAGCACTATCTCGACATTGATCGTGAGCGCGCGGCCGAGTTGCTCATTAACGCGGTGCGAGTGGCCTACCGGCGCATAGAAGCCATCCCCGGCTCCGGAATACGCGCGCCAACGCCTTATCCAGATATTGCTCACTGGCGCTATCTCTGGATTAAGGAACATTGCTATTGGTTTGGCTATATCGACACAAAGCCGCCGATAGTGACCAATATTCTATATGACCGATCTGACATGCCAAGCCAGGTAGCCGACTTGGATGACGTGGTCCCGTCTGATTGGTAACGGGAAGCCTCTACCGTCAGCCCTCGACTTCGGTAATCGGGCGATCGTCGCCATGGATCAATTGTTCATGCCAGAGCCCGTTGCCGTCCTGATAGGAGATGGCGGCGTCCGCCCCGGACAGGCGCTGCTCCGATGCCGCACGCTCGGCCGCGTGGCGGGCCGCGTCGTGCGAACGATAGGTTTCTGAGAAGACGTGGTCGACCTGATAGGCCCAGCCGCCATCATGTTCGACGATTTTGTAAACGACTTTGGCCATATCACTCTCCTTTAGAACTCTTGCACTCGGCGAACGCCCAAGATGCAGACTGGGTTCATGCCTTCTGCCCTTTGTCCAGGGCAAGCGGCACTGGCATTTATGCCTAGTCGTGCCATCATAGTGGCATGATCCAACTGGCGCGCTCCTTAACTGACGACGAGACCGCCGCTTTCGTGGCAAGCGTGGAGGCTGGTATTGCCGATGCGGATGCTGGCCGAACGATTCCTTATGACGGTATCCGCCGCTGGCTCTTGTCGTGGGGAACCAAGGATGAGTTGTCGCCGCCTGAATGTAAGTAATCTATGCGGCATTCTCTAATAGGCCTTGTGCTACTCGCGCTCGTTCTTGGCCTGACCGTCCGAGCAAACGCGCGTCCGCCGTATCGCCCGCCACTCTACGGCTTTGCGGATGCGACCGGGCGCATCGTAGTAGAGCCGATCTATACTGCAGTAACTTGGCTCTTCGAAGGTGACTGGGTTGCCGTCTCAACGGGAGAGAAGGGCGGCTTCATAAACCTGCGTACCGGTGCTACGACCGGGCTCATTTTCGATCGCGTGCTGACGGATTACCAAGAAGGTGCCGTCTTCACGAACGGACCCGAGCCGGTGATCGTTGGCGGCAAATGGGGCTATGCCGAACAAGATGGGAAGCTGCTCATCCAGCCCCAGTTCGATGAGGCAAGGCGCTTCAGCCCGGATGGGGTCGCCATCGTCGCCCTTGGCGATCGGCAGGGTATCGTCGATCGCGCCGGTCGGCTGGTCATGTTGGAGACGAAGTGGACCCGCATTTTCAATTTTCGCAATGGCCTGGCGCCTGCCCAAATAGACGGCAAATACGGCGTTG
>CAIZEE010000706.1 GCA_903931835.1 uncultured Elstera sp. | reverse complement strand
TGCCGATAGGACCGACGTATTGACCTATACGACCGAGGTGCTGACCAAGCCGGTGCGTATCGCCGGCCAGCCGATCGCCCATCTCTTCGCCTCGACAAGCGGCACGGACGCCGATTGGGTGGTGAAGCTGATCGACGTCTATCCCGATGAGGTCCCAGGCGATATGACGATGGGCGGCTATGAGCTGCCGATCTCAATGGACATTATGCGCGGACGCTACCGCGATGATCCGGCGAAGCCTACGGCTATTCCAGCGAACAAAGTCCTGCCCTATTCCCTGAAACTGCCGCCGGCCGATCACGTGTTTCTGCCCGGACACCGGATCATGGTGCAAATACAGTCGAGCTGGTTCCCGCTCTATGACCGCAACCCGCAGAGCTTCGTCGACAATATCTTCTTCGCGAAGCCCCAGGATTATGTGAAGGCGCAACAGCGCGTCTATCACGCCCGCGATCAGGCAAGCTTCATCGACCTGCCGGTGGCTCCTTAGTTCTATTCGGCGGCCACCGAGCTTTCGGCAAGAACGGCTTGCGGCGTACTTTTGGCGTAAGCAAGGTAGAGCGCCAATCCGGTGAACAGGAAGCCGCCGAACAAATTGCCCAACGTCACCGGCAATTCGTTCCACAGCAGCCAGTCCATCGTCGTCGCCGGCGCGCCCAGCATCAGCCCAAGCGGGAACAGAGACATATTGACGACGCAATGCTCAAAGCCGAGCGCGAAGAAAATCAGGATCGGCAGCCAGCAGCCAAAGATCTTGCCCACCGCCGAGCTCGACGCAGACCCCATGGTCACGCCAAGACACACGAGCCAATTGCACAACATAGCCTTGACGAAAACGGTGATCAGGCCTGCCTCGCCCAACGCGGCGTATCCGGCAGAGCGTGAGGCGACCGCCGCCCGCAACCGATCGCCGATCGGACCGGCATTGTCGTGCCCGGCGCTGGTAAGAGCGACCCACATCAAGCTCGCCAGCAGCAGCGCGCCGATGAAATTGCCGACAAAGGTTATCGCCCAGTTGACCAGCATTTGCCTGACCGTTGCCTTGCCGGTAATCACCGCGAGCGGCAGCAGCGCGAAACTGCCGGTCACGAGATCGAGTCCCAGCACAACGATGATCGAAAAACCGACGGGGAAGATGACGGCACCCACGAGCGGTATCGTCGTCTGAGTCGCCGCCAGGAAGGCAAGGCATGTCGCCACGCCAAGCAAGGCACCGGCCAAACCTGAGCGCACCAGCAGCTCCAACGGCTTCAATTTGGCCTTGGCCGCACCGGCGGCAATCATCGTGGTAACGACTTGGGCGGGAGTCAGCACGTCTGTCATGGGTGGACCTCCTCAAAGCAGGTTCACCTCATTCAGGCAAGAAATGCGCCACGATCCTCGGCTAATAAATCTCGGCTAATTATCCAACGTGAAGTCGATCGGCACGTCGGTCGACGTGCTGACCGCCCCCGATGCCTGTCGGCCGGGATTAAAGCGCCAAGTCATGACGCCACGGGTCGCCGCTTCGTCGAGCGCCGGGATGCCGCTGCTTTGCACCACGGCCACACCGGTAATCTTGCCGCTCGCTGCTACCACGATGCGGACGATCACCCGGCCATGCTGGCCCGATTTCAGGGCATCCTTGGGATAAGGCGGGTGCGGTTTATAATAGGGAATGGGCGCCACCAGAATCGCCCCCTCACCGCCTGACCGTGGGGCTGCCACGTGATCGGAGGGCGGGCCCTCGCTGGCGGCGCCGGCATCATCGCTGGCGGCCGCCACCGCCCTTGGCGCCTCAAGGGGCGTATCCGTCGGCTTGGTCTGCTTGGCGGCCTGATCAGTCTTGGGCGGCTTTGGCTCAGGATCGGGCGGCTTCGGCGACAATTCCCATGGCTCGACCTTCGGATCCTCGGCCGGCGCTGCGTTGTTATCCTTGATCTGCTTGCCGGCATTGCCCGCTGCCTTGGACAGCGCCTGAACCTGCGAGGCTGTCCCCGGTGCGACGACATCGGAATGCCCGATCGCCGGCATCTGCTTGGGCGCCAGTGTGGTCGGCGGCGATTGCACCTGCTGCATCTGATCGACCGGCGCTGGCGCGCCCGGCGGTGCCGCATCCATGACGATGCTGACCTCGATCGCCTGGGGCGGCTGCAAATCCGGCTTCAGCAACATCGCGATCAAGATCAGGATGATCCAGCTGAAATGGACCGAAATCGCAAACAGATATGACCGGCGGCCAAGCGCGCGCATCTCCGGCGTGCGGGCGATGGTTGCAGCGCCCGGCCGGATTACGCTGTGGAAATGCACCATGTCGAGAGGATCCATGGCGAGTATTATGCCACGAATCGCGCTTATGGTTAAGAGTAGTGACGCCTAATGTTGCGAGACGGCGTGGGCGAATTGCCGATGCAGCCGTTCGAGGTCAGCCGGCTCCAACGCCACGGTCACGTGACTGGTCTGCCCGTCATCCTCGCGAGCCTTTACAGTGCCATGTTGATAGAGCCACGCCATCAGCTTGCCATCCGCGAGATCGATGTCGAGATCGATGGTTTCACGCTTGGCTCCCAGGATTTGATCGAGCCTGGTCGTCAGCTGATCCATGCCGGCACCGCTCAGTGCTGAAATCGCAACGCCGGCACCATTGATCGCGGCGCGCGTCGCCAGCGCTGCCTGATCTTCCGGCGGCAGAAGGTCCATCTTGTTCCAGGTCTCGAACAAGCCGTGATCCACCGCCTCCCCAATCCCGAGATCGCGCAATACCGACTCCACATCGGCTTTCTGCGCATCGCTGTCGGGATGGGCGATATCGCGCACATGGATGATCACATCAGCGGCCAAGACCTCTTCCAACGTGGCGCGGAAAGCGGCAACCAGATGGGTCGGCAATTCGGAGATGAAACCAACCGTGTCGGACAGAATGATCCGTCGGCCCGACGGCAAGGTGACGCCGCGCATGGTCGGATCCAGTGTCGCGAACAGCAAATCTTCCGCCCTGACATCGGCATGGCCCAGGCGGTTGAACAAGGTGGATTTGCCGGCATTGGTGTAGCCGACCAAGGCCACAATTGGATAAGGCACGCGCTTTCTGGCCGCACGATGTAGTTCACGCGTTCGACGCACGTCATCGAGCTCACGCTTCAGCTTGACGATCCGATCGCCGATCAACCGGCGATCCAGTTCGATCTGGCTTTCACCCGGCCCGCCCAGGAAGCCAAAACCACCGCGCTGACGCTCCAGATGGGTCCAGGACCGAACCAGGCGGCTGCGCTGATAGCTCAATGCCGCAAGCTCGACCTGCAGCACGCCTTCATGCGTGCGGGCCCGCTCCCCGAAAATTTCCAGGATCAGGCCGGTTCGATCGATAACCTTGGTCTGCCATTCGCGCTCGAGATTGCGTTGCTGGACTGGTGTCACGGCGGCGTCAACCACCACGAGATCGATCTGGCGCTGCTCGATTTCCTGTTTTAGTCGTTCCAAATGGCCGGAGCCAAACAAGGTCGCCGGCCGTGTCACTCGGAGCGGCACCACCTCGCTCAATTGCACATCGAGCGAAATGGCAGCCGCCAATCCGACCGCCTCCTCCAGCAACGCAACCGGGGAGCGCGCGTGATCGCCGGATTTCGACCCACCCAACCGATGGGGATGCAGGACTAGAGTACGGGTCGCTGGCTTGGCCTGATCTATATGCGACGCAACAGAACGACTGCCGGGGATTGGGGAATCAGACGTCGTCATTCTCCTGATTCGGTTCAAATAATTGAACCGGCTGTGCTGGCATCACAGTGGAAATCGCGTGCTTATAGACCAATTGCGAGTGCGCATCGCGACGCAACAGGACCGAGAAGTTGTCGAACCAAGTAACAATGCCTTGCAACTTCACGCCATTGATCAGGAATATGGTAACCGGAGTCTTATGTTTCCGGATGTAGTTGAGGAATACATCCTGAACCTGCTGGTTCTTTTCATTCGCCATGGGTAAAGCCCCCTTTTGATGTTATTGGGATCGCCATTATTTTAGCGATCCAACCAAGCTCGGCGCGCCTCAAAAATGAATGACCGCAATTGGGTTGGCGATCGATTCACTGCACGCTTAGCTGCACTGCACAGTTTCTGTCATAAACCTAAGTGCAACATGCCCTGGTTGCCACCCCCTTCTTTAGAATGTTGCTAGTCTGTCGCAGTTTGCCGAGCCGAAATCAGTCAGAAATGGCGTTCTTTTATCGATGAGTACAACCTAAAGAACTGATTTAGATCGTCAACATGGCAATGCGGGCGTGCATCTGAAAAATCTTCATCTTCCGGCGGTGTGCCGACCAGGATCGGCGTACAGTCGGCGGCCAGCGCACAGCGCATATCAATCGCGGCATCGCCTAAAAACCACACATCGGGGGCAGGCTCAATGAGGCTGCCTTCCAGGGCGAAGTCAATACAGGCCCGGTTCGGCTTGTCGGCGCTGGCATCCTGGGCACCTACCAGACGCTTGAAGTAGCGCGTCCAATCAAGCGCTTCGGCTTCCCGCCGCAGATAGCCGCCGGTCTTGTTGCTGACGACGAACAGGCTGACGCCGTCCTGATGAAGCGCCTGCAGCACCGCTGCAGCATCATCGAGCACCCGCAGCATGTCCAGGTGATGCGTCCGAAACGCCTCGTGGAAAACCGCCTGCGCCTCCTCCCAGCGATCGCCGAACATCACGGGGAAACTATCGCGCAGGCTGGCTCGGACGCGCAGCCGCGATTCCTCGATGGTCCATTCGGCATGTCCCATCGCGCGGAGCGTCGCGTTAAGCGCCGCGTGAATGCACAGCCAGTTATCAACCAGCGTGTTATCCCAGTCGAACAGGATAGCCTTCGGAACCGTCAGGCCGTCGCTCACGCGTTGGCCCGGGCAAGGCTGGCTGCATAGAGCCTGGCGCTGATCGGCCCCGGAGTTCCATCACCGATCTTATGGCCATCGATCGATTTCACGGGATGGATAAAAGCCGAGGTGCCGGTGATAAAGGCCTCCGATGCCGCCTTAGCTTCGGCGACAGTGAAGGGCCGCTCGACAATGGTCATCTGAAATGCCCGCGCGATCTCGGCGACGACGGCGCGCGTGATACCGGGCAAAATCCCCTTATCCAATTGCCGGGTGATCAGGCGACCCTTGGCATCGACGATCCAGGCATTGCTCGAGCTGCCCTCGGTAACAAAGCCGTCGCGATCGACAAACCATGCCTCGCCGGCACCCTGCTGCTTCGCTTCTTCACGCGCCAGAACATTGGGCAATAGCGCGACCGATTTGATGTCGCAGCGTCCCCAACGGATATCCGGCATAGTGATGACATCGATCGCCGGCTCCGGCTCGTCACCGATCGGATGGGCCAAGCGCTTGGCGGTAATCACCAGGGCAGGACGCACGCCGACCGGAAAGGCGTGATTGCGCGGTGCGACGCCGCGGGTGACCTGCAGATAGATGAGCGCGTCGGGCAGCTTGTTACGCAGCGCCACCTGCTCCAGCAGATGAACCAGCGTCGGGCGCGTCACCGGCAGGACGAGGCTGAGTTCGACCGCCGAGCGCTCCAGCCGGTCGAGATGCTCGTCAAGATCGGTCAGCCGCCCCGCCTTCAGCAGGATGACCTCATAGATGCCGTCGGCGAATTGATAGCCGCGATCCTCGATATGGACGCAGGCTTGGCCATGCGGCACATAGCGGCCGTTCACATAAGCAATACGACCCATGTCAGGCGCCGAGTTTGGTCAGTCGGTCGGCACCGTTGACGCCGAGCGACTTCAGCTTGCGATGCAGGGCAGACCGTTCCATGCCGATGAAGCTCGCCGTCCGGCTGATATTGCCGGCAAAGCGATTGACCTGCGCCAGCAGATATTCACGCTCGAACACTTCACGGGCTTCGCGCAGCGGCAAGGTCATGATCTCGCCGCCCTTGTCCCATTTCAGCACATCGGGGGTGATCGCACCGATTTCGGGCGGCAGCATATCGGCGCGAATCGGCTGGCGCGCCTCGCCCGGCG
>CAIZEE010000705.1 GCA_903931835.1 uncultured Elstera sp. | reverse complement strand
GTACTGTCGATCACGCGGGCGCGGAAGACATCGGCGATGCGCAGGCTTTCGACGCGCTTCTCGCCGGTGCCGGCGACCTTGACCAGCGCCAATTCGCGCTCGACCGAGGGACCTTCCTCGGTCAAATCATGAACACGGTGGACCGGCACGAGGCGCGACAGCTGCGCCTTGATCTGCTCGATCACCATCGGTGTGCCGTTGGTGACGACGGTGATGCGCGATACGCCTTCGGTGTGGTCGGTCTCGGCCACGGTCAGGCTCTCGATATTGTAGCCGCGGCCGGAAAACAGGCCGATCACGCGGGCGAGCACGCCCGGCTCGTTATCGACCGTGACCGCCATGGTGTGGCGCTCCGTCCGCTCAGTGACCGTCACGCGGTCATAGGGGCTGAGGATGGTCATACCAGCACCATGCCTTCTTCCGCTGTCACCGCGTCGGCCTTGTCTTCAGGGCCGAGCAGCATCTCGTTGTGCGCGGCGCCGGACGGTATCATCGGGAAGCAATTCTCGGTCTGATCGACCGCGACATCGACGATCACCGGGCCCGGGATTTCCAGCATCTTGATGATGGTCGCGTCGAGATCGGCAGGATCGGTTACGCGCAGGCCGTGGGCGCCGAAAGCCTCCGCCAATTTCACGAAATCGGGCAGGGCCTCGGAATAGCTCTGCGAATAGCGGTTGCCGTGGTTCAGCTCCTGCCACTGGCGCACCATCCCCATCCATTGATTGTTCAGGATGAAGATCTTCACCGGCAGGCGGTACTGCACCAGCGTCGACATCTCCTGAATATTCATCAGGATCGAGGCTTCGCCCGCGACATCGATCACGGTCGCACCCGGATGGGCGATCTGCACCCCCATCGCGGCTGGTAAGCCGTAGCCCATGGTGCCGAGCCCGCCCGAGGTCATCCAGTGATTGGGTTTCTGGAAATGCATGAACTGGGCGGCCCACATCTGATGCTGGCCGACCTCCGTCGTGATGTAGGTGTCGCGATCCTTGGTCAGTTCCTGCAGGCGTTGCAGCGCGTATTGCGGCTTGATGATCGTGCTGCTCTGCCGGTAGCTCAGGCAATTGCGGCCGCGCCAGGCGTCGATCTGCCGCCACCAGCTTTGCAGCGCCTTTTTGTCGATGGCGGGCTTCAGTTCCTTCCAGCGCGCGATCAGCGCCTTCAGAACGGTTGTCACGTCGCCTACGATCGGCACGTCGACGCGGACGGTCTTATTGATTGAGGATGGGTCGATATCGATATGGATCTTCTTCGATCCGGGCGAGAAATGGCTGAGCTTGCCGGTCACCCGGTCGTCGAAGCGCGCGCCGATATTCAGCATGACGTCGCAATCATGCATGGCGTTGTTGGCTTCGAATGTGCCGTGCATGCCGAGCATGCCGACGAAATGCGGGTCCGATGCCGGGAAGGCGCCGAGGCCCATTAGCGTCAGCGTGCAGGGGAAATCGGTCAGTTGGACCAGCTCGGCCAGCAAGGCCGACGCCTCCGGCCCTGAATTGATGATGCCGCCACCGCCATAGAGGATCGGCCGCTTGGCCTGGGCCAGCAGATGAATCGCCTCGTCGATGCGCGCGGTATCGCCGATCAATTGCGGGCGATAGGTTTTGTGGACCACGCGGTCGGGCGGGATATAGGTGCCTGTCGCGAATTGCACGTCCTTCGGCAGATCGATCAGCACGGGGCCGGGCCGGCCGCTGCGCGCCACGTAAAACGCCTCGTGCAGCGTGCGGGCGAGCTTGTTGATGTCCTTCACCAGGTAATTATGCTTGGTGCAAGGGCGTGTGATGCCGGTGGTGTCGGCCTCCTGAAACGCGTCATTGCCGATCAGATGGGTCGGCACCTGGCCGGTCAGGCAGATCAGCGGGATCGAATCCATCAGCGCATCGGTCAGGCCGGTGACGGCGTTC
>CAIZEE010000704.1 GCA_903931835.1 uncultured Elstera sp. | reverse complement strand
GTCCTCGCCATCCAGAAGAGAAATTCGCCGGTAGCGCGCTGGTCGGAATGAAGCTCGTACAAGCGGTTTAGTACGCGTGGCGATGTCGGCTTTCCACGGCCCGAGGGCCCAATGACTAGGCCTTCCGGCAGGGGAGATGCTGCACATCTAAGGCGCACCAATAGGTACATTCCGCACCTGATCCGAGCGTCGCCTTAGTGTTAGCGTGTTCGGTATTGGGCGCGGTAACAAAGGATCCAGTTATGACCGACGGACACGATCCCGGGCACCACCATCTTGCCGCAGCGACACACCACCAACAAGCGGCACATTTCCATCGCGAGGCTTCACGACATTACCGGATCGGCAAGGACTACGCTCATGCCGCACATCAGGCTCTCGTCGCCCATGGGCATGCGCTTCGCGCGTTCGAACATGGGGAGGCCGCGATCACGGCTTATGCCGAGCATGAGGGCAGCCGCGTGCCGGGCTACCTTGTACGCTCCGCAGAAAATCCGGGAACGACCGCTGTGGCGACTCCAGTCGATCTCGCTCAACCAGAGCATCATACAGTGGCCGCCACGCATCATGACGCCGCGCAGCTTCACCATGAGCAAGCTGGGACACATAGTGGCGAAGAACATTATATCCGCGCCTGTCATGAGACAAAAAAGGCGATGGACCACGGCAAACATGCGCTTTTCCATGGAGAGCAAGCCACGCTGCACCATATGGAACATTACGGTAGCCATCCGTCTGCCGAACTCGCGTGAAGACTCGCGTATCGGACCCCGAGGTCTGACGATTATTGGCTAATCGCTCCAATCCGGGAACGACCGCGTAAGCAGACATGCTGTCAGAAAGGCGATGGTCTCAACCTGGTCACGATAGTTCCCCTACTGAGTTGTGTCAGAGTGGAGCCATCGGGGTGGTCACCGCGCGATCGGTACGGGCACATTGTCAATGAGACGGGTCCGACCGAGACGGGCGGCCGCTAACAGGCGGCCGGGGCGCGAGGCGCGGTCAAGCGGCGTCAGGTCGTCAGCGTCACGGAACTCGATGTAATCTACCGACTGGAATCCGACTCCAAGCAAATGCGACGTCGCCGCGTCACTGAGCTCAGCAAACAGAGCGCCCTCGGCCAATCTCGCCGCCACATGGTCAAGAATGCGGTGAAGGTCGGGTGCTATTTGCCGTTCGGCCGATGTCAGATAGGCGTTTCGGGAGCTCATCGCCAGGCCGTCAGTCTCACGCACCGTCGGCACGCCGACGACCGTCACGGGAATGTCGAGATCGCGGACCAGGCGCCGGATCACTTGTAGCTGCTGGTAGTCCTTTTCGCCGAACAGGGCGAAGTCCGGCAGAGCCTGCAGGAGCAGCTTCGTAACCACCAGCGCCACACCGGCAA
This sequence comes from uncultured Elstera sp., assembly GCA_903931835.1. Taxonomy (GTDB): domain Bacteria; phylum Pseudomonadota; class Alphaproteobacteria; order Elsterales; family Elsteraceae; genus CAIZEE01. Next base: position 1,287 of record CAIZEE010000704.1, on the reverse strand, counting down.
AATGATCCGGTCTTGCAGTGGCGCAAAGCCCATCCGATACCCCGGTTACGCGAACCGATGTCGCAAAATCGGGCGGATACATCTCGGTCACCGACGGCAGGAAAAGCGCATCGACCCCAGCCTTAGCGAGGACTGCCGTATCTTCGGCTTCCCGGCGAGGATAGGCCGCGAGGTCCTCATGCACGGAAAATTGCGTCGGATTGACGAATATGGACGCGACAACGCGGTCTGCGCATTTCTTGGCCTGGCGAATGAGAGCAAGGTGCCCGTCATGCAAGGCACCCATCGTCGGGACTAAAGCCACGGTGGAGCCCTGACGGCGCCACCCAGAGACATGGTGCCGCAATTCAGCAATGGTCGTGTGTACGGCCATGCTATCGGGCTTCAACACGGGAACGGTCTGGGTCATTCACTCTCCTGTCAGCATGCCTATGCGACGAGGATCAGGGGAAACGTCGCGCCCGAACGTCGCTTGCGTATTCTGCCGCAGCAGAACTCACCTGTTCGCCCAGTTCGGCATAACGCCTGACAAATTTTGGCGACGAGTCGCCATAGAGGCCAATGACATCGTCGATTACCAACACCTGGCCATCGCATTGTACGGAAGCGCCAATGCCAATCGTCGGAACGCCGATCGTCTTTGTCATCTTTCGTGCCAGCGCCTCAGGAATGCATTCCAGTACAACGGCGAAGGCGCCGGCTGACGCAATTGCGATTCCGTCGTTCAGAATCGCCAAGGCCTCACTATCGTTTTCGCCCAGCTTACGGAAGCCGCCGTGGACATGGACCGATTGAGGTTTTAGGCCGACATGTCCCATCACCGGAATGCCTCGCTCGACAAGAAAGCGAACAGTCGGCTCCATCTCGACACCGCCCTCAAGTTTAACGCCTGAGGCTCCGGTCTCAGTCAAAACACGCGCGGCACTGCGAAATGCCTGGGCGGGCGACTCCTGATAGCTGCCGAACGGCAGGTCGACGATGACGCAAGCTTGGGCTGAACCGCGCACGACTGCGTGACCATGTCGGATCATCATATCCAAAGTCACGCCGAGCGTTGTCTCGTCGCCATAGACAACCATCCCGACCGAGTCGCCGACGAGGAGAACGTCCACGTGGGGGTCAAGCCGCCGGGCAATCGACGCCGTATAGGCCGTCAATGAGACAATCGGCCGTTCGCCCTTCATGAGCCGGATGTCACGCGTCGTCAGGCGCTTTGTCTCTGTCTTGGTGTTCAAGGGATTCTCCGCAGGCCGCCTGCTGCTCTGCTGACGTTATGGGTTTGACAAG
>CAIZEE010000703.1 GCA_903931835.1 uncultured Elstera sp. | reverse complement strand
AGCCCGAATCGAGGCTCAAGACTTCGCAACCGGCGAGGCCATCCTGTTTGGACACCTCTACCTCACCCACCTCGCGCAGATGGAAGAACTCGGCGCCCGCCTCACCCTCGCACACCCGCGCGCGGCCTGACCACCAAGGAGCATCACAGGTGCAGATCACCCGCGCCACGCCCGTCCGGGACATCCCCAACGGCATCGCCATGGCAATTGCCGGATGTGCAAAATCGTGCCATACTGCACCAATAATATGATTTATTGTTTCCCTGGTCCCGAAATTGGAGCGTGAGATGGGCACTGTCCGCAAGACCATAACCCTGACTGAACAGCAAGATGCATGGATCGCCACGCAGATTGCCGCTGGCCAATATACCAATGACAGTGAGGCTATCCGTGACCTCATCCGGCGCGAGCAGGAACGCAGCTTCGAGATTGAGACAATCCGCCAGGCGCTGATCGAAGGGGAGCAGAGCGGAGAGCCAGAGCCGTTCGACTTTGCGGCATTCAAGCGCCGCAAGGCTGATCAGCATGGCTGAATACCGGCTCAGTCCAAGGGCGCAGCGCGACCTTGACGGGGTGTTTGATTATACCGTGGCGCAATGGGGTCTGCCGCAGGCTCTGCGCTACACCGATCTTATCGAAGCGGCCTGCGCAGAGCTCGCCGAAGCCCCGCAGCAGGCGCAGAACTGCGCCCATATCCGGCCAGGCTATCGGCGGCGCAGCATTGAAAGTCACATCATCTATTTCCGGCCGACCAGCTACGGGATCGCGGTCATCCGCATTCTGCATCAGCGAATGGATGCGGTTCGTCACTTTTGATGCCGGGCCGATGATGCCAAGCCGACGATGATTTTGTTCTGACTGCCAATTTTTGGATCACGGTGGTTCAGATCATCGCCTGATGCTTAGCGACTGTCGGGGTTCGGGCAAGCCGAACGCCCTTGGCCGCTGCGCACGCCGTCTGGCGACGGCTCAGGGATTGCCTCTTGCGATACGCTGGGCCCGGGGCCTGGCGCTTGCTTTCTGGCAGCCTGCGGCTCCCGCGAAAGACTGCGCCTTGTGCGACGATCGTGCGTTCCCTCGCCATGCTCGGGGCACGATCGGCAGGCCCCTGTTCTTTTATTCTCTCTCTATGAATTCCAAGTGTGGGATACTGCGCCCGCGCCCGTCAAGGATCGGCGGTTCCCCCAATTTTGACGGACCGGCGGCGCTGGCGCGCCTCGAATCCGGCCCGACAAAATCGGCTCCCCCACCGCCCGCGGCGCGGCAGCGGCCTTGCGGCCGCTGTCCTGGACTGGCGCGGCTCCGCATCCCCCCTGAGAGACCTCATCGAGGTGATGAGAAGGTAAACTCAGGAGGCTTTCATGACCCGTTTCACCAACTTTGCCGAAATGGCTTCGCACTTCGCCAAGGACGAAAACCGCGATTTGGACTACGACGCTGCCTTCACCGAACAGAACGATCTGGCCAAGCTCTCGATTGTCGATGCGCCCGAAGCGCTCGACATGCCCGACCCGCAAATGGTGCGCTGCGCGGTCGAAATGATGATGGGGACGCTGTTTGACGTCTGCCGCGACACTCGGATGGAAAGCTACGCCGCCGATCTGGCGTGGGGTTTCGTCAATTCCTTCCACATGGTGGCCAGGCGCATCGAGGGCCGCGAGGATGACGCCGCCAAGGAACTGGGCGTGCTCGCCCGGTGCTTCGACCCTTCGGAAATCTACGCCTACGAGATGGAGGACAAGCAATTGCTGGCCCAGACCCTGTGCGATGCCCGACAGGCCATGGAGTGCATGCGCGACCATGCCGGCGAGGCATATCGGGCTGAGACGGGTCGCCCGTTTTCGGCAACCAGGGGCAGCCGGGTGTCATCGGGCCATACCGCATCGCAGATCGAAGCCCGCGACTTTCTGGCTGCACGTCAGCGGGGCCGCCGCGAACAATATGCGCCCGAAGGTCCGGT
>CAIZEE010000702.1 GCA_903931835.1 uncultured Elstera sp. | reverse complement strand
GGCCTTGTCGGCGCCGAGGGTCAATGAGATGTCTTCGTCGCCCGCACGAAACCGCAGATACTCATCCTCGACCCGTATGTCTTCCAGCCGGGCGATGGGTAAGGTTCGCTTGATATCGCCCCACAGGATCAACTCATGGGTTTCGAGCAGCGCCTTGACGTCGCCCGAACCACCAGACCATGACGCTCGGCATTTCTGTTCAAGGCCCATCGGTTGCCTCCCAGACTTAAGGTGCGGGCGTCATCATCCAGGCTGCCAAAGTTGGATCGGGTTGCCTTCTGGATCCTGCAAGCGGGCGAACTTGCCCAGCGACTCGTAGTCTCCCTCGAATTCCACCGCGATGCCTGCATTTTGTAATTGCTCGGTCATCGCCGCCAGATCGGCCACCCGGAAATTGAGCATGAACTGGTACTTTGCGTCGCCGAAATAGGTGGTATCCGCAGCAAATGGGGAGAAGGCGGTGTCTCCACCCTCCTGCACCCAGGCCTCCTGTCCGGCCTCTGTCGGCACTCGCAAGACGCCGAGATGGGTTTCATACCATTCAGCCAGCGCCGTCGGATCCTTCGCCCGAAAGAAGAATCCGCCGAATCCGAGAACTTTTTGCATGGAACCTCCGCTGTCCGGTTAGGCCGCACCGACCAAATCCTAATGGCGCTTTTACGGCTCTGCCAGCTCAAATTTCATAAGATATATGAAGGGATTGACAGAATGGTGCAGTGCCGCGATCGTTTCAGGACGACGGGTTTAAGCGTGTCTGGAGACTAGGTTGTCCGATTATGTCGCTCTCGCTACGTTCATGCCGGCTTGCTTCTTTTGCGTCTATCTCACCGGCCGCGTCGCGCTCAGTCGCGGAAGATCGCCTAAGACCTGGATGTATCTGGCTGCGTCGTTCGGCGTAGCGCCGCTTGCCATTCTGGCATTGCTCCCAAAGCGCGACGGCTAGAACGCGCTTTCCAATTGACGGGAGGGGGGCTATCGCCGTTAGGTGGTGGGCCTTGTCGACAATGGAACGAACCTGCAAATGACCTCGTCCTCCGGCCCCGGCGAGATCGTGCCGAATTGCTACGGCATGATGGTTCCGGTCGTCTTCTATGCGTTTCAGGCGCAGGCCGGGCGGCCCTTTATTCTGGTGGCGGCGCACGCGATCCAGGCGCCCGGGTTGCTGCCCCTGGTGACCGAGCTTACGCGACACCGCGACGCTCTAGCGTCGTACGGTGCCGATATCGTCGTCGTTGTCCGGCAGGACTATGAAAGCATGGCGGCGCAGGATTTGTCTGCGTTTTCCGGCGTCACGCTGGTTTCCTGCTATGATCCAGGCTTCTTTCCGGCTATGGCGCTGGCGCCAGGCCAGACATCCGTCCTGGTGATCGATCGCAGTTTGCGCATCGTCGAACGCTTCGATCATCTGGGCCCGGATGTGCCGTCATCCGCCATTGCCGCGATCACGACCTTGCCGGGCGAACCCCCGCAGGACGTTTCGATGCCGGCACCCGTTCTGATCATCCATCATCTGCTCGACCACGCCTTATGCCGGCGGTTGATCACAAGGTTTGAGGAAGGCGGCAATTTCGACAGCGGCATGGCCAGCGTCGATGCCGCCGGCGCCGCCTCCTACAAGATCGATCACGCCAAGAAGCGGCGGCGCGATCATTTGCTTGAGCCGGGCGAGCAACTGCACGACGAGGTTGCAGCGACCCTGATGAGGCGAGTTGGCGCTGAAATCAAAAAGGCCTTTCATATTGATATCGCCCATATCGATCGGCTGATTATCGCGCGTTATGATGATGATGGCGGGCATTTCGGGCGCCATCGCGACAATGCTGCACCTGGCGTGGCGTTTCGGCAGTTCGCGCTGTCAGTCAATCTCAATGCTGGCGAGTTCGACGGTGGCAGCCTGAGTTTCCCTGAATACAACGATCACCGATATTCGCTGCCGACCGGTTCGGGAATGATTTTCTCGTCGTCGCTGCTGCATCAGGTATCGCCGGTAACGAGGGGAAGCCGATACGTGCTGCTGACCTTCCTGCACGACGAAGCCGCCGAGCTAAGACGGTTGGCCGGCGCGTAAAATCAACATAATGGCCGCTTCGTTGATGTGCCTGCTTGAACTGTGACGCGGGCTCGGCCATACCCTTTTCATAAAAAAGGGGGAAACATGTCCGTTAGTCACGCTGCCGGCGCACAATCTGGCGCTTCTTCCATGTCGCCTGGGCATATTCTGCTCGCCAGCCTCGTTGGCACCTCGGTCGAGTTTTATGATTTCTATATCTACGCGACCGCAGCGTCGCTGGTGTTCGGGCCGCTTTTCTTTTCCGCCGTTGCTGGTCCGGCTCAGATTCTGTTGAGCTACGCCACGCTTGGCATCGCCTTCGTCGCGCGGCCGGTTGGCGCCATTGCGTTCGGGCATTTCGGCGATCGGATCGGACGCAAATCCACCCTTGTTGCGTCGCTCCTGATGATGGGCATCTCGACCATTGCGATCGGCGTCCTGCCAACCTTCGCAACTGTCGGCTGGTTTGCACCGGTTCTGCTGACGCTTCTCCGCTTTGGCCAGGGTCTTGGTTTGGGTGGTGAGTGGGGCGGGGCCGTCCTGCTGGCGATCGAGAACGCGCCCCCGCATTTGCGCTCGCGCTATGCAATGGTGCCGCAATTGGGCGCGCCGGTCGGCTTCATCGCCGCCAACGGCATGTTCCTGGTATTGGGACTGGCGCTGAGCCCGGCAGAATTCCAGGCCTGGGGATGGCGCCTGCCGTTTCTAGCCAGCACGATTCTCGTTGGCGTCGGTCTCTGGGTGCGTCTGAAGCTTGCTGAGACGCCTATTTTCAGCGCAGCGCTTGCCAAGGCGCCGCCGCCGCGTGTGCCGGTTGGCACGCTGCTCCAGCGCTATCCGTTGGAGACGTTGGCCGGTGTTTTTTCTGTCGTCTCCACCTTTGCGTTGTTTTACCTAATGACCGTGTTCGCGCTCGGCTACGGCACAAGCAGCCTGCATATCGATCGGCGTGAATTCTTGGGCGTTCAGCTATTCGCCATTTTGTTCATGGCTGGCGGCATATTGCTGTCAGGCGTGTTTGCTGACCGGACGAGCCCACGCTGGGTCATGATCATTGCCTGCGTTCTGACCGTTCCAGTCGGATTGCTGATGGAACCGATGCTGACGAGCGGATCTCTTCTGCAGATCGGCATTTTGCTCAGCCTCGGGCTCGGCGTCATGGGCCTGGTCTATGGGCCGCTGGGTGCTCAACTATCCGGGCTGTTCCCGCCATTGGTGCGCTATACCGGCGCGTCAATTGCGTTCAGTGTCGGTGGGATTCTGGGCGGTGGTGTTGCACCGATCCTGGCGAAGGATCTGGCCGATAATGGTCAACTGAGCATGGTGGGTTTCCTGCTCGCCGGCTCTGGCGTGCTCAGCCTCGTTGCCCTGCTGCCGTTCCGGAACCGGTGACGGATTAGGTGGTCAAGCCAAGCAGCGCCAGGATTTCACGGCGTAGAGCGACCAATCTGGGGTCGTCGCGATGACGGGCGGTATCAAGGTCTATCTTTAGATCGGCCTTGATCCGCGCTGGCCGGTCGCTGAATACGATCACGCGATCAGCCATCAGCAGCGCTTCCTCAACGTCATGCGTCACCATCAGCACGGAAAAACCGGAGCGTTCGCGAAGCGCTATCAACTCGCGCTGCATAGACAGACGTGTGAGGCTGTCGAGCTTGCCGAGCGGCTCATCCAACAGCAATAGGCGAGGTTCGTTGACCAGCGCTCGAGCCAGCGCCACGCGCTGCGCCATGCCGCCCGAAAGCTGATGCGGATAGGCCGTTTCGAAGCCCTCCAACCCAACCAGACGCAAGGCGGCGCCAATTCTGGCGCCATGGGTCTTCAATTCGCCGCGCGCCTCGAGCCCTATACCGGCATTGGCCCGCACCGTGCGCCAGGGATAAAGCGTCGGATCCTGGAACATGATGACACGCGAGGGATGCGGTCCGGCGATCTCGACGCCATCGCCCGATACCGATCCTTCGGTCGGCCTGTCGAGCCCCGCAACCAGACGCAGCAAGGTCGACTTGCCGCAGCCGCTCGGGCCAAGCAGGGCGACAAACTCGCCGGGATCGACACGAAAGCTGACATCGTCCAGCACCTGTAAATCGCGGTCGCCCAACGCGAAGCGATGCGACACATGGCGGACATCCAGCGCCAAGCCGGTCAGGAGATCTTGGATGGATGCGGCCTCTACCATTTGACCAACCCCTTTTGCCACGATAGCAGACGGTCACGAACGCGAAACAACAGTCCAATCAGTGTCGAGCACATCGCCGCCATGACCAGCAATGCCGCATACATATTGCCGTAGGCCGCCCAACCCTGGGCCCATTGCATATACCAGCCGAGCCCTGCCTTGACGCCCAGCATCTCGGCGACGACCAGGACGGAGAAGGATGCGCCGAGGCCCATGAACATGCCGACGAACACCGACGGCATCGCAGCGGGGACTGCGACCTTGCGCACAAGGAACCAGTTGGACGCGCCCATCGTCCGCGCGATGTCGTAATAGCTTGTGCTGACAGCGGCGACACCCGACCAGGTCAGAACGGCGACAGGAAATCCGCTCGCCAGCGCGATCAGGAATGTGCTGGCGCTATGGCTGGTCGGGAAGGCGAAGAACGCGATCGGCAGCCATGCTGTGGCCGGCAGCGGGCCGATCAAACGCAGCAGCGGGTGAACCCAGTAGCCCACGATGCGCGACCAGCCAACCGAAACGCCGGTCAGAAAGCCTGCGATCACACCGATGGCATAGCCCGGCAGCAGTAACGCAAGCGAGCGCAGCAGACTTTCACCCAAGCGCCGCCAGTCATCTGTGAACACCTCTAGCAGGGCTTGCGGGGAGGCGAAGAAGGGGCGGGGTAGATAGTCGAATTTCGCCGTCACCAATTCCCAGACGGACAAGCCTAGCGCCAGCGCCAGCAACCACGGTCCAGCGCGGGTGAGGGCGGGAATGCTTCGTCTCGTTATGGCGCGCGCGATGACCGCGACTAGCAGGATCACCGCAACGACGACCATCAATTCTGCGGCCAGACCGGTTCGTTCGAAATCGTCCGAATCCGGGACAAGAGCGGTCAGAGCTGCGGCCAACCCCCAGGCGATCGAGGCAAGCGTGCCGGATCGCCATAGCCTGGTGGCCGCAGGGGTGCCGACGAGAAGCCGTTTGCGGCTGACGGTCAGCCTCTGGGTGTCAGCGATAGTCATACCGCTACACGGCCGCATAGATCTTGTTGGCGAATTTCGCCGTATCGGTGCTGGGTTTCAGCACGTTCACCAGCTTCAATTCGTCGGCATAGGCGGCCAATTGCTGCTTCAGCGTGTCGCCGCCTGGATGTTCGTGATGGGTGTGCGACCTCAGCATGGCGGCGAGTTGTGCCGGCTTTGCTGCGGCACTGTAGGGCGCATAGATCTCGGCCGCCTCATCGGGGTTGGCGGCGATGAATTCCTGCGCCTCCATCAACGCTGCCGTCAGCGCAGCCGCCGTCGGTCGATCATCGCGCAGTAAGCTGCCGCGTACGCCAACGACGCAGCAGACACGGTGGGCGTATTCGCCGGACAAATTGTTTGCGATCTCGAACAGATCTTCGCGATCACGCACGATCCATCCCGCGGGTCGCTCATCGCAATGGCCTGAACATCGCCCTTTTTTAGAGCCACCGGCAGCACGTCACCCGGGAAGGCGCGCCACTCGATCTGGCTAGCGGGGTCGATGCCCTGCTTAGCCGCGACGATCGAGAAGAAGTTCTTGTCCGGTGCCGCCAGATCAGCGACGCCGACGGTCTTGCCCTTAAGATCGGCGATGGTCGTGATGCCAGACGATTTCGTGGTGAATAGCCGCATGCAGCCGCCATGTGTCGATCCAACGATCTTGACGTCGAAGCCCTGTTCCAGAGGTTTCAGCCAGCGCAGCGCCATGCCCACGCCTGCATCGGCCTTGCCGGTCGCGATCGCTTCCAGCAACTGATCCGTCGATCCGCCGAAATTGATCAGCTCAACCTTCAGCCCGTGCTTGGCGAAATACCCTTTCTTGTCGGCAATCGGCACGCCAACCGTGCAGACCGCATTGGCGTTCCAGGTAACCTTCAGTTCTTTCAACGGTGCATTCGGATCGAGCGGGATTTCGCCGTTTACCGCCGTATGGCAGATCGGCCCGTTCAAGGACGGCTCAAAGCGTCCAACCGGCATGAACCCAACCAAGGGAAGGGTCAGGGCGGCGGCACCGCCACGGAGCAGCGCGCGGCGCGCAATCGATTCGGTCATGGGACTAATCCTCACTCAGTTTGCTATTCGGCGGCGACCTGGGCGGCCACTCGTTGGCCGACCAGATTCCGCGTGATCGGCAGCAATTCGCGGCCGTAATCGATGGCATCCTCCAGCGGGTCGAACCCTCGGATAAGGAAAGTCGTGACGCCGAGCGCGTGATATTCGAGAAAGGCGTCGGCGACCTGTTGCGGCGTGCCGACCAGCGGCGTCGTGTTGC
>CAIZEE010000701.1 GCA_903931835.1 uncultured Elstera sp. | reverse complement strand
CGCATGGTCTCGCGCGGCTACACGGAACGCCAGGTTCGTCGTCTTGTTGAATGGTATATGCGGGTCAACAAAGCCGGCTGAACCCAAAAGGCGAGCTAAACCAAAAAGGGATGTGCTGCTGACTTGAACATCATCGATCGCCGCGCCAATCCGACGGGCAAGAGTCTGGCCAACCGCCAGCGTTTTATTGAGCGCGCCAAGGGTGAATTGCGGGAGGCAGTGAGCGAAGCGCTGAAGCATCGCAAGATCAGCGATATCGGCACAGGCGAGAAGGTATCGATCCCGTCCAAGAACATCTCCGAAGAAACCTTCCGCCGCGCGTCGCATGGCGGCATGCGCGAAATCGTCGTACCGGGCAACAAGGAATTCGTCGCCGGCGACACGATCGAGCGGCCGCAATCGGGCGAAGGCGGCGGCAGGCCCCAGGCAGCCGATGATGGCGACGGCGAAGATTCCTTTGGCTTCGTCCTCACCCGCGACGAATTCCTCGATATCCTGTTCGACGACATGGAATTGCCCAATCTGGTCAAGACCGACGTCCAGGGGGCAGAGGCGCACAAGCTGCAGCGCGCCGGCCATTCAACCGGCGGATCGCCGTCCAACATCAACATGACACGGACATTGCGTAACAGCCTGGCGCGACGGATCTCGCTCAAGCGGCCGAGCCTCAGCGCCATGAAGGAGTTGCGCGCAAAGCTCCTTGAAGCCGAGGAGAATGAGGACGCCGAGGCTATCGCCGCCCTCACCCTGGAACTGGCGGCGGCCGAGCGCCGCGCCCGCGTCATCGGCTTCATCGATCCGACCGATATCCGCTACAATCTGTTTCAGAAAGTGCCCAATCCGATCAGCCAGGCGGTGATGTTCTGTCTGATGGACGTGTCCGGTTCGATGACCGAGCATATGAAGGATCTGGCCAAGCGCTTCTTCATGCTGCTGCATGTCTTCCTGTCCCGGCGCTATACCAAGGTCGAGATCGTCTTCATCCGCCACACCACCGTGGCGAGCGAAGTCAGCGAGGATGTGTTCTTCAAGAGCCGCGATACCGGGGGCACCATCGTCTCGACCGCATTGGATGAGATGCTGACCATCGTTCGCGAGCGCTACCCGCTCGACATCTGGAACGTCTATGCGGCACAGGCCTCGGACGGCGACAACATCCCGGGCGATTCGGGGCGTTGCAACCAGCTGCTGCGCCAGCATCTGCTGCCGCTCTGCCAGTATTTCGCCTATATCGAGGTCGGCGATCGGCGCAACAGCATCGGCTTTCATTCCGGCGTCACCACGCTATGGCAAACCTATGCGGAGGTGGCGGCCCAGGTGCCGCATTTCGCCATGCGCTCGGTCAGCGAGGCCTCGCAGATCTTCCCGGTGTTCTTCGAACTGTTCCAGAAGAACAAGACGGCCGAGGAAAGAGTGGGCCAATGAGCGAATACAGCCTGCGCTCTCCCCCCACGCCCGGGACCCTGTTTGAAGGCCCCGATTGGGATTTCACCAAGCTGCAGATCGTACATGACGCGATCCAGAAGATCGCGATCGATGAATTGGGCCTCGACCCCTACCCAACGCAGATCGAGGTCATCACGTCGGAGCAGATGCTGGACGGTTATGCCTCGACGGGCCTGCCGCTGATGTACCGGCATTGGAGCTTCGGCAAGCGCTTCGCCTATGAGGAGACAATGTACAGGAAGGGGCTGAAGGGCCTCGCCTATGAGATCGTGATCAATTCTAATCCCTGCATCTGCTACATCATGGAAGAGAACACCATGATCATGCAGACGCTGGTGATGGCGCATGCGGCGTTCGGCCATAACCACTTCTTTAAGAATAATTATCTGTTCCGGCAATGGACCGATGCCGAGGGCGTGCTCGACTACCTGACCTTCGCTCGCGATTTCGTGGCGCGGTGCGAGGAGATGTACGGCGTCGATCAGGTCGAACAGGTGCTCGACGCCGCCCACGCACTGATGGACCAGGGCGTGCATCGCTACACCAAGCGCCCCAAGCCCAATCTGGTCGAAGAACGCCTGCGCGCCGAAAAACGCCGCCAGCATTTCGAGAATACCTATGACGATCTGTGGCGCCGCACCCTGCCCGCGACCGCCGGGTTCTTCGACCTCGACACCGATGATACCGACGCGCCGCGTGAAGAGAAGAAGCGGCTGGGCGTGCCCGAGGAAAACATCCTCTATTTCATCGAAAAACGCTCACCCCTGTTGCAGGAATGGCAGCGCGAGCTGATCCGCATCGTGCGCATGATCTCGCAGTATTTTTATCCCCAGAAACAGACCAAGGTGATGAACGAGGGCTGCGCCACCTTCGTCCATTACGAGATCCTGAACCGGATGTTCCAGACCGGGCTGATCAGCGAAGGCGCGTTTATGGAGTTCCTGCATTCGCACACCAACGTGGTGTTCCAGCCGGAATTCGACGACCGGCGCTACGGCGGCATCAACCCCTATGCGCTGGGCTTTGCCATGATGCAGGACATTCAGCGGATCGCGACCGAGCCGACCGAGGAGGATCGCCTGTGGTTCCCCGAATTCGCCGGCAATGGCGATGCCTATGGCACGCTGCGCGACGCCTGGGCCAATTACCGCGATGAAAGTTTCATCCTGCAATTCCTCAGCCCGAAGCTGATGCGCGATTTCCGCCTGTTCAAGGTGATCGACGATGCGGAGGAGGAAGATCTGCAGGTCGACGCGATCCATGACGAGCGCGGCTATCGCGAAATCCGCCGCGCGCTATCGCGCCACTACGACCTCGCCCGGCGCGAACCCGATATCCAGGTAACCGACGCCGATCTCAGCGGCGACCGCACGCTGACACTGACCCATACCGTCCATGACAGCGTCCTGCTCGATCAACGCAGCAGTGCGGAGGTGCTGAAGCAGATCGCCTATCTGTGGAAATACCGCGTCGTGTTGAGGGAGGTCGATGCACGCACCGATGAGGTGCTGAACGTCCAAGAAGTACCGGCCGCGGCGCGGTAGACCACTGGCTGCTTGACCCCGCCTCCCATCTCCCCGACAAAGGCTCGGGTAATTTGGGAGAGTGCGGCATGGGGCAGTGTAGGGTGTTACGGACGGTAGATCGGCTGGCCAATTGACCGATCCAAATCCGTTCGCGCCCTTATTAGACTCGGTCGTCGCGATCGCCACGCGCGCGGGCGATTCGATCCTTTACCATTACGCCAAGGCCAGTGACCGCACGCTGAAGAACGATGGCTCGCCGGTTACTGAGGCCGATCGTGCCAGCGAGGCGGTGATCCTGTTCGGCCTTGGCGCGATTGCCCCCGATCTGCCCATCCTGTCGGAAGAACAGGTCGCCGAAGGGCATATCCCCGATTTGTCGGCCGGCATCTATTGGTGCGTCGACCCACTGGACGGCACCAAGGAGTATCTGGGGCGAACCGGCGAGTTCACCGTGTGTATCGGCGGCGTCATCGGCTCCTACCCCGCCTTCGGCGTGCTGCACGCGCCGGTATTGGGCGTGACCGTCGGAGCGGTCGCAGGCGGCCCCGCCTTCCGCTTTGACGCGGATGGGACGCGCGCCGCGATCAGCGTGCGCTCCTCGCCAGCCACCGGAAAAACCGCGCTGATCAGCCGGTCTCATCGTGACGGTACCGAGAGCGATCGGTTCCTTAAGGCGGAGAACGCGACCGATCGCCGGGTGAGGGCAGTGCCGTCAAATTCGGCCTGATCGCGATGGGGGAAGCAGATGTCTATGCCCGCTTCGGCCCGACCTCGGAATGGGATAGCTGTGCCGGTCAGGCGGTGTTGGAGGCTGCGGGCGGTAGCGTACGGGATCTGAAGGGCGAGCGCCTGCGCTGCGGCCAGCCCAAATTCCTCAATCCGGGATTTATTGCGCGCGGAGCACTGTAAGAATTTCCGCTGCCAGCGCTGAGACTTCGGTGGTCGCGCTGCCCGAAGACTGAAACTCTGTGATGCCAAGACCGGCATTCAGGGCGGATGCCAGCGCCACACGGTTGCCGAGCGTCGTTGTCGCCACCGGAACACCGAGCTTATGCGCCTCTTCCGCGATTTCGGCAGCGGCCGACGAACGCGGCGGCACACGATTGAGCACCAGCAACGCTGCGGTCTTTTCTACCTTCGCCAGAT
>CAIZEE010000700.1 GCA_903931835.1 uncultured Elstera sp. | reverse complement strand
GGCCAAGATCATGGCTGGCGGCGGCGGATATGACCTAGTCACCACCTCAACCGAATATTTCGGCCGGCAGATCAAGGCGGGATTCTATCTGCCGCTCGACCGAACAAAGCTGCCGAACTGGACGAACCTGGACCCGCGCTATCTGGCGGCGGCGGCCGAATTCGATCCGGGCAACGCCCATACCGTGCCGTATAACCACTCGATTAACGGCTTCATGTATAATATCGATATGATCCGGGAGCGTATGCCGGACGCGCCGGTCGATAGTCTCGACATGATCTTCAAGCCGGAAATCGCCGCCAAATTTGCCGATTGCGGGATCAGTTTTCTGGATAATCAGGAAGACGCGATCAGCCTAGCGCTGACCTATCTGCATCTCGATCCCAACACGCATAATTTTGAGGATTACAAGGCGGCTGCCGCGCTGATCGCGACGGTCCGGCCCTATATCCGCACCTTCGATTCACAGATCTATCTGACGCGCATTCCGAACCGGGAACTCTGCATCGCCATGGCGTGGTCGGGCGATTATGCGACGGCGCGGGCACGGGCGAAGGAGGCGGGGGCGCCAATCAATCTGGCCTTCACGATTCCAATAGAGGGGGCCAACGGTAATGTCGATGCCTTCCTGATCCCGAAATCGGCGCCGCATCCCGGCAATGCGCATAAGTTTCTGAATTTCCTGTTGGAACCAAAGGTGATGGCCTCGATCACCAACGAAATCCATTTCGGCAATGACAATCGGGCGGCCAATGAATTCGTCGATCCCGAAATCCTGCATGACCCGACGATCTACCCAAGCGACGAGGTCTGGGCGCGGCTTTATATCCTCCAGGAGGTGCCCACCAATGTCGAACGCTACCAGACGCGTATCTGGACACGGATCAAGACGGGGCACTAACTCTGTGGGCGCTCTGACCCAACCATCTTAAGCCCGGCCAGCAGAATACATGCGCCGACGAAGCCGATGACGATGGTGGCCAGCGCATTGGCGTCCGGGCTGACGCCGAGCTTGATTTTGGAATAGAGCACCATCGGCAAAGTGCTGGTCTGTGATCCGGCGACAAAGGATGAGATCACCAGATCGTCGAGCGATATGGTGAAGCAGAGCAGCCAGCTTGAGATCAGCGCCGGCGTGATGATCGGCAGGGTGATGTCGATGAAGGCGCGCACGGGGCCAGACCCCAAGTCCATCGCCGCTTCCTCGATCGACAGGTCGAAGACTTCGAGCCTGGAACGCACCGTGACCGCGACATAAGCGATGCAGAAGGTAACGTGAGACAGCAGCAGCGTGGTCCAGCCGGGCTGCGCCGGCCAGCCGATCAGACTGCCGAGCGAGATATAGAGCAGCAATTGCGTTAGGCCGGTGATCATCTCCGGCATCACCAGCGGCGCCGTCACCATCGTCACCAGCAGCATCCGGCCGAGGAATTTTGGGAAACGGACGAGGGCGATGGCGGCGAGCGTGCCAAAGATCAGGGCGCCCGTTGAACTCACCGCCGCCAGTTTCAACGATAACCACGCCGCTTCGCCGATCAGCCGGTTATGCATCAGCTCCGCATACCAGCGGAACGAGAACCCGCCCCATACCGAGACGAGTGGCGAGGCGTTGAACGAATAGGC
>CAIZEE010000699.1 GCA_903931835.1 uncultured Elstera sp. | reverse complement strand
TGGCCCACGCCCGCATCCTCCAGGCCGAACGCGACACCGCCCGGCGGGAGGGCCGTGAGCCGGACCTGATGGGCCTGCTGGAAGGCTGGGGCGGCGCCACAGTGGTCTACCGCCGCAAGCTGACGGACTCGCCGAGCTACACGCTGAACCACGAGGAAGTAACCAAGGCGCTGGAGGAAGGCATTTCCTTCGCCGAGGGCTTGTCGCCGGTTGGTGTCGAGGTCGATCAGTACGGCGCCGCCACGGCGCTCCGCGTCAGCACCGGCCCGGATAGCAGCGAAGCGACCCTGCCTGCGCGCACCATCCTGATCGCCGCCGGCACCCAGCCGAACACCGTGCTGGGCCGCGAGGAACCGGCCGGCCGCATCCTGCTCGACGGCAAGTTCTTCCAGGCCTATGACGAGAACGGCGACAAGGTCAGCCCGGAGCGCGTCTCCAAGCCCGACAACGTCTATGTCATGATGCACAAGACGGCGGATGGCCGCTCGATGAGCTTCTTCGGCGATCTGCACCCCTCCTTCGCCGGCAATGTCGTGAAGGCGATGGGCGGGGCAAAGCAAGGCTATCCCGTGGTCAGCCGCATTTTAGCGCAACGTGCGCCCAGCGCTATCACTCCGGCCAAGCTGTTCGAAACCGTCGACCAAGGCCTGCGGGCGACCGTCCACAAGGTCGAGCGGCTGACACCGACGATCGTCGAAATCGTGCTGCACGCGCCCTTCGCCGCCAAAGCCTTCCACCCCGGCCAGTTCTACCGGCTGCAGAATTACGAGGCGCTGGCCGCCCGCTCATCCGACACCGTGCTGGCGATGGAAGGGCTGGCGCTGACGGGAGCCTGGACCGATCCGGACAAGGGTCTGGTCTCGACCATCGTGCTGGAAATGGGCGGATCGAGCGATCTTTGCGCGGTGCTGAAACCAGGTGAGCCAGTCGTACTTATGGGCCCGACCGGGACCGCGACAGAAACCCCGCCCGGCGAAACCGCGATCCTGGTCGGCGGCGGGCTCGGCAATGCCGTGCTGTTCTCGATCGGCCAGGAATTGCGCCGTAATGGCAGCAAGGTGATCTATTTCGCCGGCTATAAGAAGCTCGAGGACCGCTACAAGATCGACCAGATCGAGGCTGCCTCCGACGTCGTCATCTGGTGCTGCGACGAGGCCCCCGGTTTCACGCCGACGCGGCCACAGGACAAGAGCTTCGTCGGCAATATCGTCCAGGCCATGGTCGCTTATGCCGATGGCAGCCTGGGCGATGCGCCGCTGAAACTCGCTGGCGCCCAGCGCCTCGTCGCAATCGGCTCCGACCGCATGATGGCCGCGGTCGCCCGCGCTAGGCACGCGGTGTTGAAGCCCTATCTGCAACCCGACCACCACGGCATCGGCAGCATCAACTCCCCTATGCAATGCATGATGAAGGAAATCTGCGCCCAATGCCTGCAACGCCATGTCGACCCGGTGACAGGCCGGGAGACGGTGGTCTTCTCCTGCTTCAACCAGGACCAGGATCTCGACCGGGTGGATTGGAGCGGGCTGAACGATCGGCTCAATCAGAACGTGGTGCAGGAGAAGCTGACGAAACTGTGGATCAAGCACAGTTTAGCGGGGGTTGAGGCGGCGGCGGAATAATAGAAGCCACCGCTATCGGCCTGATGCCTATGAAGCTACGCAGGCCTCATGTCGACGAACGAACCTCGCCAATCAGCGCATCCGCTGGAATACCGAACTCGGCATGTAGCCGCCTGATCTGCGGAAGACTGAACCCTTTCGATCCGCCCAGAATCTCCGAAACCCGCGCCGGCGCACCCTTGCCGAGCGTCGAGCGGAAGTCCGCTGGCGAAAGATCATGCTGGTCCATCAAATAGCTAATGATCTCGGCAGGCGTCGCCTGAGCCGTTGGCCGGTTCTTCGCCTCATAGGCTTGCAGGATAAGGGCCTGGGCGCGGAGGCGACCGATATCGGTGGGGTCAGTCGATCTGCCCAACTCTGCGACAAGTGCCTGCGCCGCCGCGAGATCGGCTTCGTTCTCAATGATGACAATTGTCGCTTCCATCAAACAGTCTCCGCGTCGATCTGGTCGTATTCCGAATGTGTACCGAAGAACCGAATTTCGACTGTCTCGGCGGCGTAGTTAATTTGGCAGACAAGGCGATAGCTGTTCGCCTTAATATTAAACACCACCCTGCCCGCCTTTAGAATGCTGGCTTTGGGATGGCTGCGGGTGACATCGGTCGGATGCCGCCACACAGAGTTCTTCGCAAGCGTGAGCCATGCCCGATATTGCTTGGCAGCGGCATCGATCCCCTGATGCCCAGGATGCGTTGAAAAGTAGTCATCCGGTATGTCGGTTCGAACGACGATCATGGGCTAGGCTAACATGCTTTCCAAAATTTGGAAACCCTGCGCCCACTCACCGTACCTTGATCGCCTCTTCCCAATTCTGCCCGTCGAACTTCACCGGCGTCAGCGTCGCAACATCCACGCCGTCCAGGCAGTGCAGATTGACGTCGATCTTATTCGGGTCGGAGCGCGCGATATAGAAAGGGTGGATGCCGCAGATGCGGCAGAACTGGTGTTTGGCGGCACCGGTGTTGAATCGGTATTCGGTCAGGCTTTCGGCACCGCTCAGGAGTTCGAACTGCTCGTGCTCCAGGATCAAATGCAGGAAGCCCTTCTTGGTGCAGATCGAGCAGTTGCAGTCGAGGATTTCCGCTGTGTCGAGATCGGTCGTCACGCGGAAGCGCACAGCCTGGCAGTGGCACGAGCCGTCATAGGTTTTTGTCGTCATGGGGATTTCAGCCGCGTATCAGCGTGAAAATCCACGAGGGGAGCGGCCGCGTCCGGATCGTCCAGGCTTGCCGTCGTGATGTCGATCTCGTAGCGGCGGTCATCATGCTGGAAGGTGAGCTGCGTGCCGCAGACCGCACAGAACTGGCGTGTTGCGACATCGGAGGAGCGGTAGGTAGTCGGCTGGCCCTGTACGAAGCGGAAGCCCGGCAGCGACACCGTGAACCAGGCGACAGCGGGCGCGCCAGCCGTGCGACGGCAAAGCGTGCAGTGACATAGGACACGGTCGCGGATTTCGCCGGTGACCTCATAGCGGATCTGCCCGCAATGGCAGCCGCCCATCACGACCGTGTGTCCTTTAAGAAGCGCGCGAGGAAGCGCTGGGTGCGCGGTTCCGACGGCGTGTCGAGCACGGCAGCGGCCGGACCTTGTTCGACCACGCATCCGCCATCGATGAAGACGACACGGGTCGCGATCTCCCGCGCAAAGGCGATTTCGTGGGTGACGCAGATCATGGTCATGCCGTCTTGGGCCAGCAAACGCATGACCGATAATACCTCCCCCACCAGCTCGGGGTCGAGCGCGGAGGTCGGTTCGTCGAACAGCATCAGATCAGGCTTCATCGCAAGCGACCGTGCGATCGCCACGCGTTGCTGCTGACCGCCCGACAAGCGCGACGGCCTGGCTTCGGCGTAGGCGCTCAACCCCACTTTGTCGAGCAGCGCGCGGCCTTCGCGCTCGGCCTCGGCCCGGTTCAATCCGCGCACGCGCTGTGGCGCCTCGATCACATTGCCC
This sequence comes from uncultured Elstera sp., assembly GCA_903931835.1. Classification (GTDB taxonomy): domain Bacteria; phylum Pseudomonadota; class Alphaproteobacteria; order Elsterales; family Elsteraceae; genus CAIZEE01. The sequence goes on along the minus strand of CAIZEE010000699.1, from coordinate 18,789 downwards.
AGCACGGTCAGATGCGGCCACAGGTTGAAGCTTTGAAACACCATGCCGATGCGCGCCCGCACATGATTGCGGCCAGCCTCCATCGCCCGCCCGCCATGGGCGCGGCCGAGCGGCGCGATATCCTGCCCATCGAACTGGATGCGGCCTTGATCGGCGCTCTCCAGCAGGTTGATACAGCGCAGCAACGTGCTTTTGCCGGAGCCGGAAGCGCCGATAATGGCGACCACCTCCCCCTTCGCCACGGATAGATCGACGCCACACAGCACCTCCTCGGCGCCAAAGCGCTTATGGATATCGGCCAGTTCGAGCAGCGCCGTCATTCCAGCGTCACCCAGCGTTCGATACGGCGCGCGGCATAGGACAGCAGCACCAGGATCACCAGATATTCCGCCGCCAGCACCGTATAGAGCTCCATCGGGCGATAGGTCTGCGTCTGGAGTTCGGTGGCGCGGCGGGTGAGTTCGCCAAGGCCGATCGCAGCCGCCAGCGAACTATCCTTCACCGTCATGATGAACTGATTGACCGTCGGCGGGAGCATGCGCCGGCTGGCCTGGGGCAGCACGATGCGGCGGAAGGTGATGGCGCTGCTCATGCCGAGCGAGCGAGCGGCCTCGACATGGCCGCGCGGAATCGCCTCGATGCCGGCGCGGAAAATCTCGCTCAGGAACGCCGCCGCGTTGGCTGACAGCGCCAGAGTCGCGGCAGCGAAAGGCGACAGATCGGTCAAATCGATCAACCAGTCGGTCAGCGGCCCGGGCGGCAAAGAGCGCAGCATGATCGGCAGCGCGTAATAGACCCAGAGCAGCAGCACGAAGAGCGGAACAGCACGGACGATCTCGACATAAAGCCTGACCAGCCGCCTAAGAAACCACCGCCGATTGGCCGCAAGGATCGCCAGGATCAGTCCCAGCACCACGCCGACCAGCAGCGAGGCGACCGACAGCATCAGGGTTATCCGCAAGCCGCCGAGCAGGAAGAACAGATGCCGCCGCCCCAGAGCCTGACTCGGATCGACTACCGACCAGCCGGACGGATCATCGCCGGCGCAAGCCGTGAGGCACAGGCACAGAACGGTGACGATGCAGAATGTTTTGAGTAGGCGCATGAAGGCGGTAACCCGGTCGATCTGGATGCGGCTGATGGCGTTCATGCTGTCCGCAGGATTATCCGGCAAGGCGGTCATCTGCAAGAAATAGAACCGATAGGCGGACCCGGAGAGCGGAGTTACGGGCGACGACGCTCTGACGCTACGTCCTGTCTGGGAATATGCTTTGCATGCAGTTGTCTTGCACGGCACGATTGTAACGTCGCGCCCCGTAACGCTTCTCTTTCACGAAAGACTGAACGCTATGTTCCGCCGGATTGATCGCGCGATTATCGCCTGTGGGATCTGTTTGGGCGCGATGCTCACTGACGCAGCAGCTGTCGATGCGGCTGCGCCTTGCCAATTGGGCCGCGTTGCCTCGATTGATGCGCCAATCGACCACGGGCGCATTGTCGTAACGGTAGAACTGAATGATCGGCCTACGCGGCTGTTGGTCGATACCGGTTCCCCCTTCGATCTATTAAGCGGAGCCGTCGCCGATGAACTTCATCTGCCCAGGCAAGGTGTACGCACCGGGGCAGTCATGGACTTAACCGGCAGCAAGCCACCATCGGAAGCTTATGTCAGCAAGATCACATTAGCTGGAATGACCGCCGAAAGCGTCAGATTCCTCGTGATGCCGTCGTGGAATCCGGGATCAGCTATGATCGATGGCGCTTTCAGCGAGAATTATCTCGCCGCCTATGACGTCGAGTTCGATTTCGCGCAAGCCAAGCTCAACCTGTTTCAGCAAAACGAGGCTTGCGGTGACCGAGTCGTTTACTGGTCAGATGAATTCGTCGAAATTCCGTTCAAACTCGATGTAAGTCGCCACATCATCTTCCCCGTAAAGCTGGATGGACGGGACGTGCTGGCAATGCTCGATGCGGGCGCATTCACTCCATCATTGGACAGCATGGTGGCCGAGCACATTTTCGGGTTACGGCCGCCAACCGTCAGCCCAGAGGAAGAGCACCGCCTATCGGGCGCGAACGCGGCAAGGAGCATTCCTGCCTACGAAGCGAAATTCGGCCAGCTTGAAATGGGCGGCATCACTTTTAAAAATGTCGCGGTAAAGGTTATTCCCGATCGGAACGCAGCGACTTACGACTTGGACAAGGCGCGCTTCGGGCAACCAGAAATCAGGTCAAACATCAAAACGGATCTGACTATCGGGCTGAAGCAGCTGTCCGCGCTCCATCTTTTCATCGCCTTTAGTCAGAAGAAGCTGTACGCGACCTCCGCCACAGCCAGCCGATAACCTAGCCGCAGCTACCGCGCTGCGGCTTGCCCCGGCCCGTCCGGGCTGAACCAGTCGTGCTGCAGCTTGTCGAGAAACCCGTCCTTTTGGCGATCGGCGATCCAGCCATTCAGCCAGGCGATCAGCGTGGCGTTGCCCTTGGCCGCCATCAGGGCCGTTTCGGTTTCCGGGTTGCTCGGCTCGTCGATGATGGTCAGGCGTGGGTATTGGCGTTCGATCGACGAGGCGAAATAGAGATTATCGGTCATCGTGACATCAGCGTGGCCGGCCAGAACCTCGGTATAATCGACCACCGGATCGAGCACCGTCGAGAGCTGCGCTTTATGGAACAGCCGCCGCCCGGCATCCTCCGTCGCCGTACCCTGCTGCAGGACGATGCGCACACCCGGCTGGTCGATATCGGCCATGGTTTTGAACTTCGCCGCGTCGCGTTTCAGGATCACCGGCACGAAACGCGGTTTCAGATAGGCGGTGGTGAAGCCAACCACCTCCGCCCGCTCCGGCGTCACGGTGATGCCGGAAGCGGCAAGATCATATTTGCCAGCCTGCAATCCCGCCGTCAGCGTCGGCCAGGTCGCGCGCACCAGATCGAGCTTTACGCCGAGATCGTGAGCAAGCCTGGTCGCTAGATCGATGTCATAGCCCTTATACCCATTGGTATCGAGATCACGGAACGAATAGGGGAAGTAATCGCCAGTCGTGCCGATGCGGATCACGCCACGTGCACGAATCTGATCGAGCGTCGATTGCGCGTGCGCGGTCGCCGCACACAGCATTATGCAGACGACAGCAAGAAGGATGGTGCCTATCCTGATCATGGCGGACACTATGATGATCTGGCGCATGGCTTGCAAACACCTTTGGGCCGCGCGCAAGGCGGCTTTCGGGGAAGACTGGGGCATGATGTTTCGATCGGTGGTTTTGGGCGGCTTGGCCGTGTTTGCATTGGCCAGCGGCGCCGCTAGAGCAGCCGATAATCCGGCCGATTGGCCCGCTGGCGGCCGCGACCAGAACGGCACGTATTTCTCGCCTCTCAGCCAAATCAACGCATCCAATGTTAGCCGCTTAGGCTTCGCCTGGGACTACGATCTCGGCACCAGACGCGGGCAGGAAGCGACCCCAATCGTCATTGACGGCACGATGTATTCATCCGGCACCTGGGGCTATGTCTACGCGCTGGACGCCGCCACAGGACGAGAGAAATGGCGCTTCGATCCGGAGGTTGACGGCCAGATCGGCCGCAATCCGTGCTGCGATGTGGTTAATCGCGGCGTCGCGGTGACCCATGGCAAGGTCTATGTCGCCTCGCTCGACGGCAAGCTGCACGCGCTCGATCAGGCAACCGGCAAGGAAATCTGGTCCGCCGACACGATCGTCGATCACAAGCTGCCTTATGTCAGCACCGGCGCGCCGCAGATTGCGGGCTCGGTCGTGGTTATCGGCAATGCCGGGGCCGATCTCGATGAGGGTGGCGTGCGCGGCTATGTCTCGGCCTGGGATCTTGATACCGGGGAATTCAAATGGCGGTTTTTCACCGTGCCGCCATCGCCTGGGCAGCCGTATGAACATCCCGAACTGGCGATGGCCGACAAAACCTGGGATCCAGGCCGTGCCGCCAAGTTCAAAGGTGGTGGAACCGCCTGGGACGGCTTCGCCTACGACCCCGCCCTCGATCTCGTCTATTTCGGTACGGGCAATGTCGCACCCTATGACCCACGGCAATTGGGCGACCCCAATTCCGACAACCTGTTCGTCGCGTCGATCCTGGCGGTCAATGCGAGGACGGGGCGGCTTGCCTGGCATTATCAGACCACACCGCGCGATCACTGGGACTACGATTCGGTCCAGAAACTGGTGATGACGGATATGAAGATCGGCGGCAAATCCCGCCAGGTCATCATGCAGGCGTCGAAGAACGGCTTTTTCTACGTGCTCGACCGCAAGACCGGGGAGCTTCTATCGGCCAAGAACTTCTCCTACGTCACCTGGGCCACCGAGATCGATATGAAGACCGGCCGGCCGGTCTATAACGAGGCGGGCGATTATTTCACCGGGCCGAAAAACGTCTATCCGTCCTGGGCGGGGGCGCATACCTGGTCGCCCATGTCGTTCAGCCCGGTGACCGGCCTCGTCTATATCCCGGTGATCGATGTGCCGAGCGTGTGGGTCGACCTCGCGCATAACGGCGGCAGCGTGAAATTCCTCAACGGCTTCTTCACCGCGAACAGCGTGTTTGCCGATGACAGTTACGACGCGGTCGCGATGGAGCCCTATTTCGGCAAAATGCCCGATCTCGCCACGCTGAAGAGCAAGCGCAAGGGCAAGCTGGTGCGCGAAATCCTGCGTGCCTGGGACCCGATAAAACAGAAGACGGTGTGGGAGAAGGAAACCTCCTTCGGCATGCGCAACTACGACGGCGGCGTCATGAGCACCGCCGGCAATCTCGTGTTCCAGGGTCGCGGCGATGGCGAGCTGTGGGTTTATGCCGCCGATAGCGGGCGCGTGCTAGCGATCATCCCGACCGGTAGCCACATCATGGCCGCCCCCAGCACCTATGAGGTCGCCGGAGAACAATATGTCGCGGTCCAGGTGGGCTATGGCGGCACGGCCATGACGGTCGGCCCGATCCCGCCCAAAAGTGCCGCCCTCACCCACGAGAACGTCAATCGCATCATCGCCTTCAAGCTGGGTGGCGGCCCGGTACCCTTCCCGCCTCAGCGAACCGAGCCGCCAGTGCCTAAGCCGCCGGAGAGTGTCGCCGACGCCGCGACGATCCATCACGGCGAGACGAAATTCTTCGAGCAATGCTCACGCTGCCATGTCTTCGGCCCGAACATCACGCCCGATCTGCGGCGCTTGTCGTCGGAAACCCACGCGGCGTTCAAGGATATCGTGCTGCATGGCGAGCGCGCGCCGATGGGCATGGGACGGTTTGACGATCTGATCAGCGAAGCCGACGCAGACGCCATCCACGCCTATCTGATCGACCAAAGCTGGCAGGCCTATCGCGAGCAGGAGAAGACGCCATGACGCTGAACTATCAAAATCGTGGCTCGTATCGCGACCGGATCATTCCGGCAGCCGACATCGCCGAATTGCCGCCCCCGCCTTACAGCGATAGCTGTGCGGTGCGCCTGCCGGATGGCGACTGGCTGGATTTGCCCTTCCTGGCGCTGCCGCCCGACTTCAACACCGCGATCGCCTATCTGTGCATCACCGAGAATGATTTTGAGGTCGAGGACCGGCTCAGCACGGCGATGGCCGATATGGTGCGCTATCTCAAGCCCGAAATCGTCATCGGCATGCCGACTTTGGGCATGGTGCTGGCCGCTTCGGTGGCGAAGAAACTCGGCCATCCGCGCTATGTGCCGCTTAGCTACAGCCGGAAATTCTGGTTTGAAGACGAATTGTCGGTCCCGGTCATCTCGATCACCAGCCCGGATAAGCCCAAAACCGTGTTCATCGATCCGCGCCTGATCGAACGGCTGGAGGGCAAGCGCGTGCTGCTGGTCGAGGATGTGATCTCAACCGGTGGCACCTTATCGGCGGAGTTGGCGTTGATGAAAAAGATCGGCGCCAATGTCGTCGGCGTCGTCACCGCGATCAAGGAAACGCGGGTGTGGTTCGATAAATTGGGCGCGATCGACCCTGCCTATCCGGCGCTGATCCACGCGCCAATCCGCTTTCCGCTCTTCAGAAAGACGGAAAAAGGATGGGTTCCAGACCCGACAACCATGCCGGATTGATTGCACGGCAGGTTTGCAATGCGACATCGGCGGTTGACGTAGGCCTTGCGAAAATCTACATGAGGCCACCGGCAAGCTCCGCCCACTCAATACGCAATTCCGAGGTCCCTTCGTGGCACGTAAAACCCCCCTGCATTTGTACCGTAATATCGGGATCATCGCGCATGTCGACGCCGGCAAGACGACGACGACCGAGCGCATCCTGTATTACACCGGCATGAGCCATAAAATCGGTGAGGTGCATGACGGCGCCGCGACGACCGATTACATGGAACAGGAACAGAAACGCGGCATCACGATTCAGTCGGCGGCCGTCACCGCCTATTGGAAGCCCGGTCTGTGGCGCGGTGAGCAGCATGCGGGCCCCGACACCTATCAGTTCAACATCATCGACACGCCGGGCCACGTCGACTTCACCATCGAGGTGAACCGTTCGCTGCGCGTGCTCGACGGTGCTGTGGTCGTGTTCGACGGCGTCGCCGGCGTTGAGCCGCAATCTGAGACGAACTGGCGCCTGGCCGATAACTATCGCGTGCCGCGCATGTGCTACGTCAACAAGATGGACCGCAGCGGTGCAAGCTTCGACAAATGCGTCAGCATGATCCGCTCGCGCCTGAACGCCGTCCCCCTGATCTGCCAGGTGCCGATCGGCAGCCAGGACAATTTCCGTGGCCTGGTCGATCTGCTGGTCATGAAGGCCTACATCAAGATGGATGACGGCAAGGACACGCCCTATGAGGAATGGGACGTCGATCCGGCGACGTTGATCTCCAAGCTCGGTATTGATGTGAAGCAAGATGTGGATCTGCTGAACTCGATCCCGACCCTGCGCACGACGCTGATCGAGACGGTGCTGGAGCACGACGAAGACGCGTTCGCTGCCTATATGGACACGTTTGAGGAGCCGAGCGCCGAGATTCTGAAGGCCTGCGTCCGCAAGGGCACGCTCGTCGGCAGCTTCACGCCGGTACTCTGCGGTTCGTCCTTCAAGAACAAGGGCGTGCAGCAGATGCTGGACGCCGTCGTCGACTTCCTGCCCGCCCCGACCGACGTTGAGGCAATTCAGACCGTCGACGAGCAGGGCAATGTCACCGGCTCACGCACCTGTTCCGATGACGAGCCGTTCTCGGCCTTGGCGTTCAAGGTGCTGAACAATCAGTTCGGCGCCTTGACCTTCACGCGCGTCTACTCGGGCGTCGCGACCAAGGGTACCACGCTGTACAACTCGACCCGCGACAAGCGTGAGAAGATCGGCCGCATCGTCGAAATGTACGCCGACAAGACCAATGATCTCGATGAAGTGCGCGCCGGCGACATCGTCGCCTTCGTCAGCTTGAAGGATACCGAGACCGGCGACACGCTGTGCGATCCGGCCCATCCGGTGATCCTGGAACGCATGAACTTCCCCGAGCCGGTCATCTCGGTCTCGGTCGAGGCTGCGACCAAGGCGGATCAGGAAAAGCTCGGCCAGGCGCTGAACAAGATGGTCAAGGCCGACCCGTCGCTGCGTTTGGAAGTCGACCGTGAAACCGGTCAGACCATCCTGCGCGGCATGGGCGAGCTGCATCTTGAAATCACCATCGACCGTATCCGCACGGAATACGGCGTGCTGGCCAATGTCGGCGAGCCGCAGGTCGCCTATCGCGAGACGATCAAGCGCCGTGTCGAGCATATCTACACGCATAAGAAGCAGACCGGCGGTTCCGGCCAGTTCGCCGAAGTGAAGATCATCTTCGAGCCGAACGAATCCGGTAAGGGCTTTGAATTCATCGACGAGATCAGCGGCGGCACCGTGCCACGCGAATACATCCCGGCGGTCGAGTTCGGCATCGAGACGCAGAAGGAAACCGGCGTTTTGGCCGATTTCCCGACCGTCGATTTCAAGGCGACGCTGGTCGACGGCAAGTACCATGACGTTGACTCGTCGGCTCTCGCCTTCGAAATCGCTGCAAAGGCCTGCTTCCGCGAAGGCATGAAACTGGCCCAGCCAGTGCTGCTGGAGCCGATCATGAAGGTCGAGGTGGTAACGCCGGACGACTACCTGGGCGACTGTATCGGCGACATCAACCGCCGCCGCGGCACGATCCTGGAGCAGTTGACCCGTGGCGCCAATCTGGCGATCGAGGCCCATGTGCCGCTGTCGGCCATGTTCGGCTATATCGGCGATCTGCGCTCAATGACGTCCGGCCGTGCGACCTTCACCATGGAGTTCGCTCATTACGCCGAATGTCCACGCAACATCCAGGAAGAGGTTGTGGCCCTCGCCCACGCCAAATAAGGCGGGCGACCCAGACCCAATCAGCGGTTAAGGCAAGACGCGATCAGATGGGCTCATCTGGTCGCGTTTTGCTTTTTGTGGCAGGGCCGCCATCTGTACATGGACATGCCTTGGTGCCATCTTCAAAAAATGGCCAAATCGAACAAGCATGTCGATCCGGACGACGATACAACTGCCTTTCTCAAGGCTGTTGAAGAAGGCGTTGCCTCTCTCGACGCCGGTCGCACTGTTCCATATGAGGACGTGCGGCAGTGGCTCTTGTCATGGGGTACGGAGAAGGAGCTACCCAAGGCTAGATGCCGGTAACTCTATCGGTTGAGGTTTGAGACGACCCTGAGCGGACCCAGGCCACGGGCTTGCTTTCGGATGCAACAAGCGCAATATCAGCAGAACGCAACTAACGGTGAGGGTGCATCATGACTCGCTTTTCACGCGCTGTTTGCTTGAGCCTGTTCCTTGGTACCGCTGCCGTCGCCGCATCCGCCATGCCGATCGGCTCGCTGACCTTGGTCGAAAGCGGCTTTATCGGTGATCTCGGCGATCTGCAGCCTCAGCCGAGCCACGCCCTGAAACACCTCTACGTGAAGCCCGGCGTCGACCTTACGCGTTATGACAGCGTCATGATCGACCCCGTCAGCACCGTGACGCTGCCCAGGGCATCAATCGCGCGCATTCGCGACTCTGATCTTGTCGATATCTGCCAGGAATTCACCGATCAGATCAGCCATCGCGTCGGTGAATCGCGGACAGTCGCGACCGCCGCCGGACCCAATACCCTGCAGATCCACGTTGTCCTGACGGACCTTATCCCCAATCGCGCCGATTTCGCGTTTAAGGATGTCTCTGGTTTCGACAGGTCTTATGGCGTGGGTGCTGCCGCCGTCCAGATCGAATTCCGCGACAGCGTCACCGGCACATTGCTGGCCGCGATCGTCGATTCCAAACATGGCGACATGTTCCCCTACAATATGAACAAGCATACGGTCTGGGGCGATGTCGACGAGATCGTCATGCGGTGGAGCAGCACGATCGCTAAGGAACTGACACAGCAGCAGGGCTAGCTTGGCCCAAGCGTTCGTTAATCGATCTTCAGCACGGCCAGCGACCCGGTTTCGGCATTGCTGACCTGCGCTGGCAAGGTGAAGTCGGGTACGCCCTGCCCCTTTAACACCAATTGGTAACTGCCGCCGGCGATAAGCCCCTTATCGCCGGCCGGTATGGTGGCGCGGCCATTGGTCAGCTTCGCCTCGGTCGCGGGGGTGCCATCCGCCACGAACGCCACGCTCGTGTAGTGCGATGCCTTGGCGCCGGCGACCGCTACGATCGGATGCGTCGGCAATTGCAGGATATGCGGTGTGCCGCGCAGGACGAGGCCGCCGGTCATGGCCGTGCTGGAGGTCAAGCGGACTAGTTGCGGGCAGCCCTGCTTGCTGCCCGTGACGACGCTATTCGCCATCGAAAAACCTTCCGCAAGGATAGTAATCGTCCCGCCCGTGGCGGTCATTTCTTGGCAATTGCGGTATTGGACGAAGGTCATCTTTCCGACCGCACCCAGTTCGATCGTCGTACCGGGCAGGATTTCGGAATAGGCGGTGAACCTTGGGTCATCGACGCCGCTCCACTCCGTAATCAGCGCAACCGGTGCTTCCGCATGAGCCATCGCGGGCATGAACAACAGCGCCAGAACCATCAGGCGGAACCGCTTCAGAAGAGTCATGAAGTGCCTCACATCGGAAAACGCAGTGACCCATGCTCGTCTGAGCGGGCAGAGACTTATCATCGCCCCGGTACAGCTAAAACATGATGAAGCTGCGATGAAAAAGGAGTCCGCCCCGTCTATTTGCTTGGATTTTCCGATTTTCGGTCGCCATCAGCGGCGCACCGCTCCAGTCCCGATACCACCCGTTTGCGCTGCCGGGTAGGAATCCCACCTTTGTGGGTAGGTTTTGCCCCACCCATAAGAATCCATCTTCCCATGCCGCCGGGTATGCTTCACGATAACCCGCTCGCATACACTTGTTTCTATGAGATAAAAAGCGTGCGCGACGGGTTTTCGCTCGTAAGCGCTCGCAGGGAAGAGGAATCGATACGCCATTATGGCCGCAGAACAGCACGCCCAGCCGAAATCCGATATCGAAATCGCCCAGGCCGCCTCGATGCGCCCGATCGTACAGGTCGCGGCCGAACGGCTAGGCATCTCAAGCGATCACGTGCTCCCTTACGGCCATTATAAGGCGAAGCTCGATCTCGACTATGTCGCCTCGCTGGATGAGCGCCCCGATGGCAAACTGATCCTCGTTTCCGCCATCACGCCGACCCCGGCCGGCGAAGGCAAGACGACCACGACGGTCGGCCTCGGCGATGCGCTGAACCATATCGGCAAGAAGGCTGTCATCTGCCTGCGCGAACCAAGCCTCGGGCCGTGTTTCGGCGTCAAGGGGGGTGCCGCCGGCGGCGGCTACGCCCAGGTTGTGCCGATGGAAGACATCAACCTTCACTTCACTGGCGATTTCCATGCGATCGGGGCGGCGAACAATCTGCTGTCGGCGCTGGTCGAGAACCATATCTATTGGGGCAATGACCTCGGCATCGATCAGCGCCGCGTCAGCTGGCGCCGCGCGATCGACATGAACGACCGCTCCTTGCGCGAAATCGTATCGTCCCTGGGTGGCGTCTCGAATGGATTTCCCCGCGAGGACGGGTTCGATATCACCGTTGCGTCGGAGGTGATGGCGATCTTCTGCCTGGCCAGCGACATGGCCGATCTGCAGCGCCGCCTCGGCAACATCATTGTGGCGCAGACACGCGACAAGAAGCCCGTGCGGGCGTCGGAGCTGAAGGCCGCCGGCGCCATGACGGCTTTGTTGAAGGACGCGCTCGCGCCCAATCTGGTGCAGACGCTGGAGAATAATCCCGCGTTCATCCATGGCGGCCCGTTCGCCAATATCGCCCATGGCTGCAACTCGGTGATCGCCACGCGCACCGGGCTGAAGCTGGCGGACTATGTGGTGACCGAGGCTGGCTTTGGCGCTGATCTCGGCGCTGAGAAATTCCTCGACATCAAATGCCGCAAGGCCGGGCTGAAGCCTGATTGTGTCGTCGTCGTAGCCACCATCCGTGCGCTGAAGATGCATGGCGGTGTCGCCAAGGACGGCCTGAAGTCAGAGAACGTCGAGGCGGTGAAATCGGGCTTCGCCAATCTTAAGCGCCATGTCGAGAATTTGCGCAAATTCGGTCTGCCGGTGATCGTCTCGGTCAACCGCTTCAGCTCAGACACCGCAGCCGAAATGGGCGCGTTGAAGGAGCTGTGCGACGGTATCGCCGTGAAATGCGTGCTGGCGGATCATTGGGCGATGGGCGGTGCCGGGGCTGCGGAGCTGGCGCGTATGGTCGTTGATACGATCGAGAACGAGCCCGCCAAGTTCGAGTTCCTGTATCCCGACGAGATGCCGCTGATCGACAAGGCGCGCACCATTGCACAGAAGCTTTACGGTGCCGCCGATATCAGCGTTGAGGCGAGTGTGAAGGCCCGCTTCAAGGAGTTGCAGGACGAGGGCTTCGGCCATCTTCCGGTCTGCATCGCCAAGACCCAGTATTCGTTCTCGACCGACGCCAATGCCAAGGGCGCGCCGTCCGGCCATATCATCCCGATCCGTGAGGTTCGGTTGCTGGCGGGTGCTGAATTCGTCGTGGTGATCTGCGGCGACATCATGACCATGCCGGGCCTGCCCAAAGTACCTGCGGCGAACGCCATGGAAGTCGACGCAGCGGGGCGGATCGCCGGTCTGTTCTGACGATTGGCCTAAAATCGCCGTTTATAAGTTGGGCGAGACAGTTAAGGTAGGCAGTCGCCTGCTTGAGTGCGCTTTTGTACACCACCCCCTGTTTGGGGCAGCGACCGAAGTGATCGGCGCTGGTTAGAGGAGAAGAGAATGGCCGGCCGTAATTTCCTGTTCGTTCCAGGACCCACCAATATCCCTGACCGCATCATCCGCGCGATGGCGGTGCCGAGTGAGGATCATCGCTCGCCGATTTTCGGTCAGCTGACCCTGCCGCTGTTCGAACAGGTAAAAGAGGTGTTCCGCACGAAAGCCGGCCAGGCCTTCTTGTTCCCGGCGACCGGCACGGGTGGCTGGGAAGCAGCCCTCAGCAACACGCTATCCCCCGGCGACAAGGTTGTCTGCTCGCGCTACGGCCAGTTCAGCCATCTGTGGATCGATCTGGCGCAGCGCCTTGGCCTCGACGTCGTTGTGCTCGAAGAGGAATGGGGTACGGGCACCCATGCCGAGCATATCGAGAAGCTGCTGGTGGAAGACAAGGCCCATAAGATCAAGGGCATCATGGTCGTCCAGAACGAAACCGCCACCGGTGTGACCAGCGATGTCGCCTCGGTCCGCAAGGTGCTGGATCAGGCAAAGCATCCGGCATTGCTCTATGTCGACGGCGTCAGCTCGATCGGCAGCATCGATTTCCGCATGGATGAATGGGGCGTCGACGTCGCCGTCGCCGGCTCGCAAAAGGGCTTTATGATGCCTGCCGGCATGGCCATCGTCTGCGCCAGCCAGAAGGCGCTGGAAGCTGGCAAGACCGCCAAGCTGCCGCGTATTTTCTTCGATTTCGGCGACCAGGCGAAGGCGAACGCGACCGGCTATTTCCCCTATACGCCGTCCTTGCCGCTGCTCTACGGCCTGAAGGAATCGCTCGCGATCATCTTCGAGGAAGGCCTCGACAACATCTATCAGCGCCATCACTACCTGGCGAGCGGCGTACGCGCCGCCGTTGCCGCCTGGGGCCTGAAACTCTGCGCCAAAGCCCCGCGCTGGTATTCCGACACGGTTAGCACGATCGTAACGCCCGAAGGCATTAGCGGTGCTGACGTCATCAGCCGGGCCTATCAGCGTTACAATCTGTCGCTCGGCGCTGGGTTGAGCCAGGTTGCCGGCAAGGTGTTCCGCATCGGCCATCTGGGCGATCTGAACGAGTTGATGGTGCTGGGAGCGCTGTCCGGCACCGAGATGGCCATGCGCGATGTTGGCATCAAAATTGAACCAGGCAGCGGCGTTGCTGCAGCCGCAGAACATTTCCGCGGATCTAACAGCGCGAAGTAACATGGGGCAATAGCGACACCGGCAACGGGCTCGTCGCGCCCCGCCCCATCTAAGGAGATCTCGAGATGTTCAAGGCCAACCAGACACTGCGCACCGTCGATCCCGAATTGTGGGCGGTGATTGAGAAGGAAACCAGCCGTCAGCACGACCATATCGAGCTGATCGCGTCGGAGAACTACGTCAGCCCGGCCGTTATGGAAGCCCAGGGCTCGCAGCTGACCAACAAATATGCCGAGGGCTATCCGGGCAAGCGCTACTATGGCGGCTGTGAATTTGTCGACGTTGCTGAGCAGCTGGCGATCGACCGCGTCAAGGCTCTGTACGGCTCGACTTACGCCAATGTCCAACCGCATTCGGGCAGTCAGGCCAATCAGGCCGTGTTCTTCTCGATGCTGAAGCCGGGCGACACCATCCTTGGCATGTCTCTGGCCCATGGTGGTCACTTGACCCACGGCGCCTCGGTCAATCTCAGCGGCAAGGTCTTCCATTCGGTGTCTTACGGCCTCAACCCCGAGACCGAAGAAATCGATTACGACGGCGTTGAAGCGCTCGCCAATGAGCATAATCCGAAGATGATCATCGCCGGCGCGTCCGCCTATTCGCGCGTCATCGATTGGCAGCGTTTCCGCGACATCGCCGACGCCGTCGGCGCCTATCTGCTGGTCGATATGGCGCATTATGCCGGTCTGATCGCGGCCGGCGTCTATCCAAGCCCGGTCGGCATCGCCGATTTCGTAACGTCAACCACGCATAAGACACTGCGTGGGCCGCGTGGCGGCATCATCCTGGCCGATCAGAAGCATGAGAAGGCGCTGAATTCGATCGTCTTCCCAGGGCTCCAGGGCGGCCCGCTGATGCATGTCATTGCCGCCAAGGCCGTCGCCTTCCTAGAAGCGCTGCAGCCGGAGTTCAAGGCCTATCAGACCCAGGTTCTGGCGAATGCAAGGGCGCTGGCGGCAGCACTGACCGAACGCGGTCTTCGCGTGGTTTCGGGCGGCACCGACAGCCATGTGTTCCTGCTCGATCTGCGTGCCAAGAAGATCACCGGCAAGGATGCCGAGGCGGCCTTGGGTGAGGCGCATATCACGATCAACAAAAACGCCATTCCGAACGATCCGGAGAAGCCGTTCGTGACCTCCGGCCTGCGTTTTGGCTCGCCGGCTATCACGACGCGCGGCTTCGGCACGGCGGAGGCGACCAAGGTCGGTCATCTGGTGGCCGACGTGCTGGATGCGCCGACGGATGAGGCCGTGTTGAAGAAGGTTGCAGCGCAGGTACAGACCCTGTGCGACACCTTCCCCGTTTACGAGACCGACAGGGCGCATAGCCAGGCGGCTGAGTAACAAAAACTATCGGACCGGGCAACGCCTGCCCGGTCCCAAGCCTCCATAAGGAGTGAAGCCCCGTGTCGCACTCGATCGTTTTTCTCGACCGCGAGACTCTAGGCGTGCCGGTACGCACGCCGAATTTCCCGCATAGCTACAAGGAATACGACGCGACGTCGGTCGACCAGATCGTCGAGCGGCTGAAGGGTGCGACCATTGCAATCATCAACAAGGTGCAGATGCGCGAGCCGACGCTGGCACAGTTGCCAGACCTGAAGCTGATCGCCGTGGCAGCTACTGGGACGGATTGCGTCGACAAGGCTTTTTGCAAGAAGAACGGCATTACCGTCGTCAATATCCGCAATTACGCGGTCAACACCGTGCCGGAACACACGCTGGCGCTAATCTTCGCGCTCCGCCGCAATCTGATCCCCTACGCACTCGATTCGCGCCGGGGCAAGTGGCAGACGGTTAACCAGTTCTGCTATTTCGATCATCCAATCCGCGATATTTCCGGCTCGACGCTGGGATTGATCGGCTATGGCGCTCTCGGCAAATCGATCGGCACACGCGCCGAAGCGCTCGGCATGAAAGTCATCGCTTATGATGCTTTCCCGTTCCCGGGCATGGTTGATCTCGACACGCTGCTGACCACCAGCGACATCGTCTCGCTGCATTGTCCGCTGACCGACGAGACGCGCAATATGATCGGTGCGAAGCAGCTGAAGATGATGAAAAAGGACGCCATCCTGATCAACACCGCGCGCGGCGGGTTGGTGGATGAGGCAGCGCTGGCGGAGGCGCTGAAGAGTGGCGAAATCGGCGGAGCCGGGTTTGACGTCCTGACCGTCGAACCGCCCAAAAATGGCAATGTCCTGCTCGACCTCGACCTACCCAATCTGATCATCACGCCGCATGTCGCCTGGGCCAGCGTCGAGGCGATGACGGGCCTGTCCGATCAGCTCGTCGACAATATCGAGGCCTGGGTCCGGGGTACGCCCCGCAACGTCGTCGAAGGATAGCCGGACACCATGTCAGACGATCCAAAAGCGCTTCTTCGAGCCCTGTTCGAGGCGGCGGTAACTCGAGCCTTGCCGGCAGTCTGCGTGCCACCCCATCTGCCGCCGCCGCCAAAGGGCCGTACGGTGGTCGTTGGCGCCGGCAAAGCAGCCGCCGCAATGGCCAAAATTGTTGAGGAGCATTGGGACGGTCCAATCAGCGGTCTGGTCGTCACACGCTATGGCCATGCCGTGCCAACCAGCAAAATCGAGGTCGTCGAGGCGTCCCACCCAGTCCCCGACGCCGCCGGCATGGAGGCTGCCCAGCGTATCCTGAAGCTGGTCCAGGGGTTGGGGCCGGACGATCTCGTGCTGAGCCTGATGTCGGGCGGCGCCTCTGCTCTGTTGGCCCTGCCGGCAGAGGGTGTGACGCTGGATGAGAAGCGTGCGGTCAACAAGGCGCTGCTGAAAAGTGGCGCTTCGATCGGCGAGATGAATTGCGTGCGCAAGCATCTGTCGGCCATCAAGGGCGGCCGGCTGGCTGCCGCCGCAGCACCATCACGCATGGTCACGCTGATGATCTCCGACGTGCCGGGCGATGACCCATCAGTCATCGGTTCCGGTCCGACTGTGCCCGATCCAACCACGTGCGCCGATGCGCTGGCGATCCTGCAGAAATACCGCATTGAGGTATCGCCGCTCATCACCCAGCTCTTGGCCAGCGGTCGTCTTGAGACGCCAAAGCCGGGCGATGCCTGCTTCGCCAATACCGAGACGCGGATGGTGGTGACGCCGCAAGCCTCGCTGGAAGCAGCGGCGGCTGTCGCGGAAAAGGCTGGATACCAGCCGGTTATCCTGGGCAATGCCTTGGAAGGCGAGGCGCGCGATGTGGCACTGGTTCATGCCGGGATTGCGCGCCAAGTGGCGGGCTTCGATCAACCGGCACCGGCCCCCTGCGTGTTGCTGTCAGGCGGCGAGACGACCGTCACGGTAAAGGGCAATGGACGGGGCGGTCGCAATGCCGAGTTCCTGCTGGCGCTTGCCGTCGCACTCGACGGCGATGCCGGGATCAGCGCCATTGCCGGCGATACCGACGGGATTGACGGGACGGAGGATAATGCCGGTGCCATCCTGTTGCCCGACACGCTGCTGCGCGCCGCCGCCAAAGGGGTCAGCGCCAAGGCGCTGCTCGCCAATAACGACGGATACAGTTTCTTCCAGGCGCTGGGCGACCTCGTCGTCACCGGCCCGACACTGACCAATGTGAACGACTTCCGAGCCATTCTGATCAACCCTACACGCCGATAAGAGGGAGAAAACCCATGGACGTGCATGAGTATCAAGCCAAGGAATTACTGGCCAAATTCGGCGTCGCCGTGCCCAAAGGCTCGGTTGCCTACAGCCCCGATCAGGCGGTCTATGCCGCAACCGAACTGGGCGGCTCGCATTGGGCGGTAAAGGCGCAGATCCATGCCGGCGCCCGGGGCAAGGCGGGCGGCGTGAAGCTGTGCCGGACCTATCACGATGTCCGCAAAATCACCGAGGATCTGATCGGCAAGCGCCTGGTGACGAGCCAGACCGGACCTGAAGGCAAGCTCGTCCAGCGCGTCTATATCGAGGTCGCAGACAAGTTCAAGAGCGAGTTCTATTTGTCGTTCGTGCTCGACCGCAAAACCGAGCGCATCAACGTGATCGCCTCCAAGCATGGCGGGATGGAGATCGAAGAAGTCGCCAAATCCGACCCCTCCTCGATCATTCAGATCGTCGTCGAGCCGGCTTTCGGTTTGCAGCCCTTCCAGGCGCGCGAACTGGCATTTCAGCTTGGCCTCAATCTTAAGCAGGTGAGCCGCGCGGTGCAGACGATCCTGGGCGCATACCGCGCTTTCCGCGATCTCGATGCGACCATGGTTGAGATCAACCCGCTGGTGCTGATGGAGGACGACCGGATTCTGGCGCTCGACGCCAAGATGTCGTTTGACGACAACGCGCTCTTCCGCCGCCCGCTGGTCGCCGATATGCGCGATACCTCGCAGGAAGACCCGCGTGAGGCGCAGGCGGCCCAGCATAATCTGAATTATGTCGGGCTGGATGGGGAGATCGGCTGCATCGTCAACGGCGCCGGCCTCGCCATGGCGACCATGGACATGATCAAGTTTGCCGGCGGCAATCCGGCGAATTTCCTTGATGTCGGTGGCGGCGCTTCGCCTGACCGTGTCGCGGCGGCGTTCCGTCTGGTGCTGTCGGATGCGCGGGTGAAGGCAGTCCTGGTCAACATCTTCGCCGGCATTAATCGCTGCGACTGGGTAGCCCAAGGCGTCGTCCAGGCGTATCGCGAGGTCGACATGAAACTGCCGCTGATCGTGCGATTGGCCGGGACCCATGTCGATGAGGGCAACGCCATTATCGCCAGCAGCGGCATCCCGATCATCACCGCGAACACGCTCTCCGAGGCCGCGAAGAAGGCCGTCGAGGCCGCCGCTTAACTCAAAGAAGAAAGAGGAGGACCCAACCTATGAGCATCCTCATCGATGAAAAAACACCGATCATCGTCCAGGGCTTCACCGGCGATAAGGGGACGTTCCACGCCAAGGAAATGATCGATTACGGCAGCAATGTCGTGGGCGGCGTCACCCCCGGCAAGGGCGGTCATACGCATCTGGGCCTGCCCGTGTTCAACACGGTGCGCGAGGCGGTTGCCGCGACAGGTGCGGTCGCCAGCATCACCTTCGTCGCCCCGGCCTTCTGTGCGGACGCCATCGTCGAAGCCGCCGATTCGGGCATTCGCCTCGTCTGTTCGATCACGGACGGCATTCCGGCCCAGGACATGATGCGCGTGAAGCGCTATCTGCTGCGCTATCCCAAGGAACGCCGCACCATGCTGGTCGGCCCGAATTGCGCCGGCATCATCAGCCCGGGCAAATCGATGCTGGGCATCATGCCGGGCCATATCTATCAGAAGGGTTCGGTGGGCATCGTGTCGCGCTCCGGC
>CAIZEE010000698.1 GCA_903931835.1 uncultured Elstera sp. | reverse complement strand
GTCAGGTTGTGGATTGCCGTCGCGGCCGGGGTGGGAGCGGTGCCGTTGAACAGGCCGAGCCCGCCGCTGGTGCCGTCGCCGGAGCCTGCCGCCTCTTCCTCCAGTTCATAGAGATACGTCCGGGCGATGCCTTGCTGAGCGTCGTCCAGCAGCAGTTCGACGTCGCCGATCGCCGCATCCGTGTTGCCGGATGCCGTCATGCTGTAGCCGGTCTCGGTATACACCGCGGGAGACCCGGGGCCGGCGTTGCTCAGCGCGTTCGAGGGCAGCGGGTTCAGCGCGCCGCCGCTGTTCATCAGACCCTCCAGCGGCGGCTTGCCGTTCTGCGGATAGGGGTGCGCGGTGTCGAAATTGGCGAGGCCGGGCGTGGTGGCCGGGTTCGGCCCCTGCGCGTTGCCGCCCATGCCGTAGCCGGTGAAATAGTAGACCTGCACGCCGGGCAGCGAACTGTCGGCATGCGCCAGGGCATAGAGGCTCTGCTGATAGGCGACCGCGCTATCGAGGCTGGTCTGACCGTTATAGGTGATCGGCCAGTTGTTGATCTCGTTCGGCCCCTCCAAGGCCGCGATCATGCCGGGCGCCGCCGCGCTCATCTGGTTCAAGCTCGCCAGTTCGGATTGCAGATCGGCGGTGGTGACGGCGCCACCGGTGTAAGTCACCAGATCGAATTTTATCCCGGCCTGCCCGAGCGCCGCATAGACGCTTTGGTTGGCGGGGTTGTACTGGTCGCGCGCATTGACGATGCCGAGATATTGCATGTCGGCCAAATCGGTGGCGGCGTTTTCATAGTCCGCGACACCCGTCGCAATGTGCGTGTTGACCCCGATCGTGTCGATGAATTGCGCCGTCGTCATGGCGGTGGACGCCAGCGTTGCGGGCACTGCGGCGGGAACAGTTGACGTTGCCGCCGTTCGACTTGACGGTGCAGGCGCCGGAGTTGACAAAGCCGGGCCGGCGGTTGGCGCGGCTGGCGCGGCCGAGGGCGCCCAGGACTGGCCATTCCCGGACAGGACGAACCACCCGCCGGGATTGACCGGGCCGCTGCCGCTGTCCAAGCCGTAGACGGTTCCGTTGACGATCGCCAGCGCCGAGGTGCCGCCGCCGCCGGGAGTCCACTGGCCGTTCTCCCGGATCGAGCCCTCCGACGTGATCAGCCAGAGATCGCCGTTGGCATCGGTCAGTGATCCGCTGCCGGGAGTGATGGTCTGCGCATGGGCCGCGCCTGCGCCGAACGCGAGTATGGTCGATGCAAAAAGTAACTGGCGCATCTTAATCTCCCTTCTTATCGTGGAGGGCCTTTATGGCGGCGTTCGCGCGCGCGATGTCGGCGTCGCTCTGTCGCTGACTTGCGGAGGCGGCGTTGCTACAACTGCGATCACCCGCAGCATATTTTTCAGCGGCCTCGTCGAGGTGTTCCCTGCACCAGCGAATAGTCGCAGAAACCTGGTCAGGATGGGCCACAAACCAGTCGATCGACCGGCCGGATGGTGGCTCTTCTTGACACATCGCTGCCGCCGACATGAACGAGAGACCGACGACGGCCATAATTTTCGTATTCATGGTCAAACCGTTTCCTTTGAAACACGCCGGTAACGGTCTGTCTGGACCGCATTCGCCATTTCCGGCCGGCGCC
>CAIZEE010000697.1 GCA_903931835.1 uncultured Elstera sp. | reverse complement strand
CTGCCGGGAGCCGCAAGCAGCGGCGGGATGGAGGCGATCAACCTGCCCTTCTACGGCAAAATCGCCGCCGGTACACCGATCGAAGCCCTGCGCGATAACAGCAATTCCATTGAGGTACCCGGCAGCCTGCTGAAGTCGGGCGATCACTACGCGCTGGAGGTAGCCGGCGATTCGATGATCGAAGCCGGCATTCTCGACGGCGATATCGTGTTGATCCGGCGCGCCGACACGGCCGAGAATGGCAGCATCGTGGTGGCATTGGTCGATGACGAACAGGTCACGCTGAAGCGGCTGCGCCGCAAAGGTGCGTCGATCGCGTTGGAGCCCGCCAACCAAACCTTCGAAACGCAGATTTTCGGCGGCGACCGGGTCAAGGTGCAGGGGCAGTTGGTCGGCCTGATGCGCCGCTATTAAGGGCTCGCGTATAATAGGGCGACCAACGGCGTAAGCCGCGCCGATCGAAATCCGTCAGTACGCGAATGCCATCGACGTCAAACCAAAGCGCTACAGCGCCACTTTGCGCCAGTGACGTTCGATCGAAAATCAATTCGGGGCTCTGGCATTTGCTACGATCCACCGGAGTCGGGCTGACCAGAACGCGCACCTGCCGGCAGAGATCGGCTAAGGCGGATGGATGGCGTAGCCAGCCGATCATCGTGCTTCCCCTGGTATAGATGCAATCATCGCGACTGCAATCGAGACCGGTATCGTCGAACGCATCGGACGCTGCGACGAAATCGAGACCGCGCTCGGTCGCAAGGCGCGAAATCCAGCTGTCTTGTTCCATCGTTATGCGGCCGGGCCGCGAAACCAGCAGGCCGTGCTCGGCGCTATTGATGCCAACCAGCTTGGCGCTTGCCGAGACCAGCATATCGGGCGGTCGGGCGATCACAGTAAGCGCGATGCAGAGAACGATACCGCCGATCCCCCACCAGCGCCAGCGCCCCTGCCAAATGCAGATCCACAACCCGCCGAGACTTATGGCGGCCAGGGCAGATACGGGCATTTCCGGAACGTGCAACACGGCACCGGGCAGCCTCGCTGTCACCGCCGCAGTCTTGTCGAGCAGATCGACGCCCCAGCCCATGGGTATGAGGCCGAACCGCTCCAGCCCAAAGGGCATCAGCGCGATCGCCAGGATCCCTGCCGGCATGATAATCAGGCTCGACAGGGGAATGGCGATCATATTCGCCAATACGCCATAGACGGCGATCCGGTTGAAGATGAACACCGAGCTTGGCGATGTTGCAAGCGTGGCGACCAGCGACGTGAAGACCATTGCCAGCAGGATCAACATGCCTCGCCGGATGATGCCGGCATCCTTGCGCCAGGACGCGAAGCTAGGCGCCACCATTTCGCCTGCGGCGATCAAGGCAATGACGGCGCCGAACGACATTTGGAAACTGGGGCCCAGCATGCCTTCCGGCGTCAGCGCCATCGAGGCCAGCGCGGTCCAAGCGACAACCCTGAGCGAGAAAGGTTTTCGGTCGATCAGGACGGCCAGCAAGACGAAGCCGCACATCAGCAGCGAACGGACAACCGGCACGTTGCTCAAACCCGCCAGCAGCGAATAGGCGATGACCGCAATCAACGCGCCGGACGCGGCGATTTTCTTGATCGGATAGCGCAAGGCGATCGGCGGTATGAGCGCCAGGCCGCCTCGGATCAAATGCAGCAGAAAGGCCGCGACGAGGCCGATATGCAGACCTGAGATCGAGAGGATATGGGCAAGGCCAGAATCGCGCATGTCGTGCATGACGGGATCCGAGATCGATGTCTGATCGCCCG
>CAIZEE010000696.1 GCA_903931835.1 uncultured Elstera sp. | reverse complement strand
GACCGTGCCGAGCCCGGCGATGGCGATGGTCAATGCGTCGCGTTTGGCAGGCGTCACGGTGTCAGCACCCGCTCCTGCTCAAGCGGCGGCGTCTGTTCCGGTCCGTTGCCGCCCTGCAGATAGGCCCTGATGCTGCGTACCGCTTGCCGGATCCGATGGGTGTTCTCGACCAGGGCGATGCGGACATGGCCATCGCCATATTCGCCGAACCCGATGCCGGGGGCGACTGCGACATCGGCCTCCAGCAGCAATTGCTTGGAGAATTCGATGCTGCCGAGATAAGCCTTGTCGGCCGGTATCGGCGCCCACGCGAACATCGACGCTTCGGGATTGGGGATCTGCCAGCCGGACGCGCTCAGCCCCTGGATCAGCACGTCGCGGCGCTGCTTGTACATCTGACGAAGCTCCGCCACGCAATCCTGCGGACCATTAAGGGCCGCCGTGGCCGCCACCTGGATCGGCGTGAAGACGCCGTAATCGAGGTAGGATTTGACCCGCGCCAGCGCTTCGATCAGCCGGCGATTGCCGACCGCATAGCCGACGCGCCAGCCCGGCATCGAATAGGTCTTGGACAGGCTGCCGAATTCGATGGCGACATCCATCGCGCCCGGTACTTCCAGGATCGAGGGCGGCGGCTTCGACTCATCGAAATAGATTTCCGAATAGGCGACATCGGACAAGATGAAGATGTTGCGCTTGCGACAGAACTCCACGACCTCGCGATAAAAGGCGAGATCGCGCACCTCCGCCGTCGGGTTGGACGGATAGTTGATCACGAGCGCGACCGGGGCTGGGATGCTGTGGCGCGCTGCCCGGTCCAGCATGGTCATGAATTGTTCGGGCGAAGTCGGCGGCAGATGGCGGATCGCGGCACCGGCCATGATGAAGCCGAAGGCATGGATCGGGTAGCTCGGGTTCGGCACCATGATGATGTCGCCCGGGCTGGTGATCGCCTGGGCGAGGTTGGCCAGGCCCTCCTTGGAGCCGATCGTCGCGATCGTCTCCTTCTCCCAATCCAGGCCGACATTGAAGCGCCGGGCATAATAGCCGGCGATCGCCTTGCGCAGTCCCGGGATGCCCCGGCTGTTGGAGTAGCGATGGGTCTTGGGATCGCGCACCACCTCGACCAGCTTGTCGACGATATGGGGCGGTGTCGGCATATCCGGATTGCCCATGCCGAAATCGACGATGTCGCGCCCTTCCGACCGCGCCTTGTCCTTCAGCTTGTTGACCTCGGCGAAGACATAAGGGGGCAGGCGGCGAATCCGGTGAAACTCGCTATCCATCGCTCACGCTCTCCAGGATGGGGTGCATTGTCAGGTCTTAGTAATCGAGAAAGATTTCGGTTCGCCTGCCAATGGCCACGCTGGTATCGACCTTGGGATCGAAGGCGGTAATCGCCTGCCGATCGATCGAGCCGGCCGGCACGCCGAGCTTGATCAGGGCTGCCGCCACGCCATCGGCGCGTTCGCCAGCGATTTTCAGATCGGCAAGACTGTCTTTGATCGAGGATTGCGGCAGTGTCGGGGCATGGCCGATGACGCGCAGATGGCCGCCTTGCAGACGATACAGCTCCGCCACCTGCGCCAAAACCGCCTGGTCGTCCTTGGCCAGCGTCGACGATCCGATATCGTAATAGAGGGCGGCTACCTGGTTTGATCCCGGCGTGCGGGCGGGTGGCGGCGTCAGCGGCTGATTGGGCACGCCAGGCGGTGCCGGCAGCGGCGGGGCTGGCTCGGCCTCGATGGGCTGCAATTCTGCGGTGCGTTGCACCGGCTTCGCCACTGGAGCGTTTGCCGACAGGACGCCAGTCGGCGATCTCGGCTGATAGGCGGTGCCATTGACGCCCGCCAGGGCGCCCTCGGGGGGCGGGCCGCCGGCTGGCAGGTTGGTGGTCGCGGCTGATTGCTGTGCCTGCGTGGCGTAATAGCCGGGCTGGGCAGACGCCAGATCGCCAACGCCGGGCTGCACGTTCCCGGTTTGCGGCGTCGCGGTAATCGGCTCGCTTGCGATCACGTTCTTAGGCGTGGTCGATGTGAAGTTTGGCGGCGGCAGCGAGGTTGAGGGGTCGATATCGTGCCGGAGCGTATCGGGGATATACGAGGCATTGGCGCGATCCGCGACCAGGCCATCGGCAATCTTCTTGCGCTCTTCGACCGTTGGCGGCTCCGGGCGCGCCGGGACGCTGCCGAGATTGGGATAGGTCTTGTCCTTGTTGTCGAGCTGGGTCTGATCCGGCGGCGCGTTGATCGCGGTGTCGACACCCTGATACCATTTCTCAGGATTAAGCGAATCCGGAAGGGATGAGCAAGCGCCTAGAAACAGGGCGGCAACCACCCAGGAATACCGCGCCAAGAGCCGCCCGCAGCGGCCGCTGACCCGGGGCCCAATGGTGGTGTTTTCACAAATCATTGCCAGAAACCTTTGCCCGTAGTAGCAGCGCGGACCTGTCTTATGATCCGGCCTGCCGGTCGTAAACAGGAAAATCGGAAATCCTCAGCGTTCACAGAACGCCGAATGGACCGTTCGTGTTATTGTAGCATCGGCGATGTGTACCGCCTACAGACTGGTAGTCAAGGATTACAGGTTATGAAAGACGAACAAGAGCAGCCGATCAAGCTGCCCGACCCAATCGAGTGGTCGCGGTCGCTTACCCGGATAGCGCAGCAAAGCCAAGTATTGGTGTCCGATTTCCTGAAGCGCCAGAAAATGGATGGCGGCGGGTCTCTGCCCGGCAGCATGGGCGATCCGATGAATATCGGTCAGGCCTTTTTCGAGATGGCCGCGCGCATGATCACCGACCCTGGCCGCATCGTGCAGGCGCAGTTCGGCCTGTGGCAAGATTATATGAATCTGTGGCAGAACGCCGCGCGCCGGTTCATGGGGGCGGATGCCTCAGAACCGCTGATCGCGCCGGCCAAGGACGATAAGCGGTTCAAGGATCAGGCCTGGAATGAAAGCGTCGTGTTCGATTTCATCAAGCAGTCTTATCTGCTGACCGCCCGCTGTATCCAGGCGAATGTCCGGTCGGTTGAGGGCATGGACGACGCGACCGCGCGGAAGGTCGATTTCTACACACGCCAATTCGTCGATGCGATGGCGCCGTCGAACTTCGTCGTCACCAACCCCGAAGTGCTGCGTGCCACGCTTGAATCGGGCGGCGACAATCTGCTTCGGGGATTGAGCAATCTGCTGGGCGATCTTGATCGCGGTCAGGGCAATCTCAAGATCAGCATGACCGATCTCGACGCGTTCAAGATCGGCGTGAACATTGCCGTGACACCGGGTTCGGTCGTCTATCAGAACGATCTGATGCAGCTCATCCAATACAACCCGACAACTGAGCAGGTGCATAAGCTGCCGCTGCTGATCATCCCGCCCTGGATCAACAAATATTACATCCTCGATCTGCGCGAGAAGAACAGCCTGGTCAAATGGTGCGTCGATCAGGGCTACACCGTGTTCATGGTGTCCTGGGTCAATCCAGACGAACATCTCGCGGCGAAGAGCTTTGAGGATTACATGCTGGAAGGGCCGCTTGCCGCCCTTGATGCGATGAAGGCGGCGACCGGTGAGGATAAGGCGAATATTCTGGGCTACTGCCTAGGTGGCACGCTGCTCGCCTGCACCCTTGCCTATCTGACGGCCAAGGGCGCCGCTGACCGGGTTGCCGCCGCCAGCTATATGACCACGATGATCGATTTTACCGAGGCCGGCGAGCTGTCGGTGTTCATCGATGAGGAGCAGATCGACGCGCTGGAACAGCGGATGAATAAGACGGGCTATCTCGAAGGCTCGGCCATGTCGACCACCTTCAACATGCTGCGCGCCAACGATCTGATCTGGTCCTTTGTGGTCAATAACTATCTGCTCGGCAAGGATCCGTTCCCGTTCGATCTGCTGTACTGGAACGCCGATTCAACGCGCATGCCGGCGGCGATGCACAGCTTCTATCTGCGCACGATGTATCAGGAGAATTTGTTGAAGGATAAGGGCGGCATCACGCTCGCCGGCGTGCCGATCGACCTCACAACCATCAAGACGCCGACCTTCATCGTCTCAACACGCGAAGACCATATCGCACCCTGGAAGTCGACCTATGCGGCGACGCATATCTATGGGGGCCCGGTCAAATTCACGCTCGCGGCATCGGGCCATATCGCTGGCGTGGTCAATCCGCCGGCGGCGAATAAATACTGCCACTGGGTCAATGCCAAGCTGCCCAAGACGCCCGATGAGTGGCTGGAAACCGCCAAGCAGGTTGAGGGTTCGTGGTGGCCGGAATGGGATAAATGGTTGGCCAAGGCGAGCGGCGGCAAGGTGCCTGCGCGCGTCCCAGGCGACGCCAAGCTGAAGGTCATCGAGCCGGCGCCGGGTGAATATGTGAAGGTGAAGGCGAGTTAGACTGCCGTTCTCCTGATTGACAGCAGACGGGTGGATATCCAATTGTTCCATGGTTGGATATCCAGAGAGGAATCCTGTGCCGCTTTATATCAAGGATGATACGACGGCCGCCCTGGTGGCCGAGCTTGCCAAGGCCCACGGTGTCTCTAAACAGGATGCCGTGAAGATGGCGGTTAAGGCAGAGTTGGATCGAGAGGCACGGTCGGTGCCCTTGCGCGATCGGATGGCGGCCTGGCGGGCCGATCATCCGTTGCCGCCGCCAACCGGTCATAAGGCGGACAAGGCCT
>CAIZEE010000695.1 GCA_903931835.1 uncultured Elstera sp. | reverse complement strand
GACCGTTGCGACTGGTGGCTGGCTGAACACGGCGCTCGGCACCGTGGCATGGTCGAGATGCACAGGGTTGTTGTTGTACAGGGTTTCGGCCAGACCGCGAGCCTCGCCAATCGCGACAGGTGTCAGGTTCAGGTGGTTGGTGACATCGCCGACGGCATAGATATTCGGCAGCGTTGTCGCCGACCATTCGTCGACCACGATCGCGCCATAGGCGTCGGTTTCGATGCCGAGTTCCGCCAAGCCGAGCCCGGTAGTGTTCGGGGCGCGGCCGGTCGCCGCCATCACCTGGTCGCAGTCGATCATAATGCCGCTATCAAGATGGGCGACCAACCCGCCTTGCGTCTTCTCGATACGGGCTACCGTCGATTCGGCGTGAATAGTAATGCCGCGCGCCTTCATCGCCTCGGTCAGATGATCGCGCACCTCACCGTCAAAGCCGCGCAACACCCGGTCAGCACGCACCACGAGATGAACGTCGCAGCCGGCCGCGCGGAAAATCCCCGCGAACTCGACCGCGATATAGCCGCCACCCCAGATGACGATCCGGTGCGGCAGGGTCTTCAGGTCAAGCGCCTCGTTCGAGGTGATGGCGTGCTCGGCACCCGGGATTTTCGGCACGACCGGCCAGCCGCCGGTCGCGATCATGATCCGCTCGGATGTATAGGTCTGCTCGCCCACGGCGACCGTATGGGCGTCGATCAGCCGCCCCCTGCCCTCGATCACCTTTACGCCGGCGCGCTCCAGCATGCCGAGATAGATGCCGTTGAGCCGGTCAAGCTCCCGATCCTTGGCCTCGATCAACTTTGCCCAATCGAGCGTGTTCTCACCGATCGACCAGCCATATCCGGCCGCGTCCTCCAACTCATCATGCAGATGCACGCCATAGATCAGCAGTTTCTTCGGCACACAGCCGCGCAGCACGCAGGTGCCGCCGACCCGGGCACTTTCGATGATGCCGACACGCGCACCATAGGAGGCAGCGCGACGGCTGCCGGCCACGCCGCCTGACCCGGCGCCGATCGTCAGAAGGTCGAAATCATACGAGGCCATGGGTCAGGCGCCGATCCCGCCCATGCAGAGATATTTGATCTCGAGATAATCCTCGATGCCGTATTTCGAGCCTTCGCGGCCAGTCCCCGACTCCTTGACGCCGCCAAAGGGGGCGACCTCGGTCGAGATGATGCCCTCATTGATACCGACAATGCCGTATTCCAGCCCCTCGGCCACGCGCCACACCCGGCCGACATCGCGGGAATAGAAATAGGCGGCAAGACCGAATTCGGTGTCGTTGGCGAGGCGGATCGCCTCCTCCTCCGTCTCGAAGCGGAACAGGGCGGCTACCGGGCCAAAGGTTTCTTCGCGGGCGATCACCATGTCGGGCGTCGCGTTGGTCAACAGCGTCGGCTCATAGAATGTGCCGCCCAGGGCTGGCTGCTTGCCACCCAGGACCAGCGTCGCACCCTTGTCGATCGCATCTTTGACGTGGCGTTCGACCTTTTCGATGGCGCGGCTGTCGATCAGCGGCCCAACCGTCACGCCAGCCTCCGCCCCATTGCCGATCTTCAAGCCACGCACGGCGTCGGCCAGCTTGGCGGCGAAGGCATCGTAGACGCCGGACTGCACCAGCACGCGGTTGGCGCAGACGCAGGTCTGGCCGGCATTGCGATATTTGGAGGCGAGCGCGCCCTTGACCGCCTCATCCAGATCGGCGTCGTCGAACACGATGAACGGCGCGTTGCCGCCAAGTTCCAGGCTGAGCTTTTTGACCGTGCCGGCGCATTGCTTCATCAGGAGCTTGCCGGTCGCGGTCGAACCGGTGAAGGTCAGCTTGCGGACGATCGGGCTCGACGTCAGCTCGCCGCCAATGCCCTCGGCATGGCCGGTGACGATGCTGAACACGCCGTCCGGCAGGCCGGCGCGCTTGCCAAGCTCGGCCAGCGCGAGCGCTGAATAGGGCGTCTGCAAGGCCGGTTTCAGGACCATTGTGCAGCCGGCAGCGAGCGCCGGCCCCAGCTTGCGGGTGATCATCGCAGTCGGGAAATTCCACGGCGTGATCGCGGCGCAGACACCGATCGGCTCCTTCAGCACCACGATGCGCTGACCCGCCTTCGTCTGCGGAATCGTGTCGCCATAGATCCGCTTGCCCTCCTCGCCGAACCATTCAAGGAACGACGCGGCGTAGGCAATCTCGCCCTTGGCCTCGGCCAGCGGCTTGCCCTGCTCAGCGGTTAGGATCTGCGCCAGATCCTCTTGGTTTTCGATCATGAGGTCGGCCCAGCGGCGCAGGATCACCGCGCGCGCCTTGGCCGGTTGGGCGCGCCAGGCGATAAACGCCTTATTCGCGGCGTCGATCGCGCGCTTTGTCTCCGCCGCACCCATGGTCGGCACCGTACCCAAAGCCTCGCCCGTCGCCGGATTGCGCACCGGCTCGGTCGTACCGTCATCGGCATTCAGCCATTGGCCGGCGATAAACGCCTGCTCACGGAACAGAGACGGTTGGGAGAGTTTCATAATCGGTCACTCCTGCGGATGGGCTGGCTTTTGAGAATATAGGCGGTCGCCATCAGGATACAGCCCTCGATTATGGCGTCGTGGCCGGCACCTGCAATTGAGGGAAATTCGGCAAATCGGCGAGAGGTTCCGCCTTGGTTAGATGGATCAGCCAGGGGCCGAGCTTGTTCGCCCCCTCAATCCTGACCGCGACCGGCGGCAGGTTGGGCAGAATTTGGGCGGCCCAGATCGTGTAGACCCGCTCGCGATCCTCCGGTTGGTCATAGAGGCTATGAGGATCATTCTTGAAGCCGGCAAGACGCCGGACCATTAGCAAACAAACCGTGGCGCGGCCGCTGAACATGCCGAATTCGGTCGGCGGCAGAATCTCGCTGCCGCCATCGCGGACGACAACATCATAGCGCCGCCTTCCGTCATAGCCGCGAACCGTGACGGTGCAAGGCCGGTGCGCATCCAGCGCCAGAACCAACGACAACGCGCCGCTCAAATTATCCAGAGTCCCGATCGTCTGCTCGGGCGGAACTCGCTCACGCTCGTCCTGGGCAGCGTTGGGTATGGCTGTCGCGACAACCGATCCGTCAGGCGAAAAATCAAGATTGGCGGTGCGGAGCTGGCCGCGGAATATATTGGCGGAATGATAGAAATCGGGCTTGAGCGAGAGCCCGTCCCGTGCACCCTCGCTGCGGTTCCAGCTTTGCCAGGGGATCATGTAGCCGATGATGCCGGAGGTGTGGCCAATCGCCTCAACACGATAGCGGTCGCCGGCCAGGCCGAGCCCGATATCGAAGCTGAGAGCATGGGTGCCGCCGATATAGACTTCATAGCTGAATTTACCGGCGCGGAGCGACGCTGCTTCATCAGCGGCGCTTGGGCAGGCTATCATCGCAGCAAACGCCACGGTCAAACCAGCAAGCCTTATCATTATCCGGGCGCTGGCGCTCAGATCACTGAATGATAGGAAAGGCTTGCCCAAACGATGCAACAGCCGCCCTCGAGCAATCTTAGGTGTTTTTTTACCACTATTTGCGCAATATAGTTGGCAGATAACGCAAAGGAAGACCGGTATGCCGCGCATGCGTAACATCGCCATCCTGTTTGGGCTCGCCATGGTTTTGGTCGGATGCACGGAATGGGAGTGCCCAAACGAGACTTGGCGGCCGGCAGATCGTGCTCGTTTCTGTGGCCCAAGCAACAATCCCTAGCAATTAGGCGTTTATTAATGCGACTGCGCGTTCTATAGTATGCACTAGAGACAGGCCTATTTATTTTAGGGGAGGTGGGTTCGACATGGTTGATTCCGTCAGCTCGGTAACACCGCCTGTCGTCGTTGCGCCGACGCCTGCGCCGACGCCCGCGCAAGCTGTCCCGGTTCAAACCCCTCCCATAGCGACCGTCAAGCCAGTCGACCAGCAATCAGAGTTCAGCACATCCGTGACGCTGAATACCGCGACGCATATTACCCATGTCAAGATTACCGACACGGTAACCGGACAGTTGTTGTTCCAAATTCCCGATGCCGCTGCATCGGCAAGCTATCCAACGGCCAAGGCTGAACCAGTCGCCGGCTCCGTGCAGGATATTATCGGCTAGGCGCTATCAGCCGTTTCATGAAGCGCTGGAGGTCGTCAGCCTTTGACGGCGCCATCCCGGATGGGATAATGCCTGCTCCATTTCATTACCATAATACCGTTCTGTTGATGCTTACAGACCTGATCCTGGTGTAGCCTTGCCCTGGGTCTTGCATGGCATTCCGGTCATCGGCGGGTGCGGCCAATTTATTTGTGGGAAGGATACTCCGTTATGAAGAAGCTGCTCATCGCCGTCGGCGGCATCGTCGTGTTGATCGTGGCGGTCGCCATCATCGTGCCCTTCTTCGTACCGCTCGATACCTACAAGATCAAAGTCTCCGATTCGTTCAAACAGTCGACCGGCCGTGATTTTGCGATCAACGGCAAGGTCAGCTTCTCCATCCTTCCCAGGCTTGCGGTTGAGATTAACGACGTGTCGGTCGGCAATGCGCCGGGGGCCGCGACCAAGACGATGACCACCTTGTCGAAAATGCAGGTGCGCCTGCAGCTCCTGCCCCTGCTGTCGGGCAAAGTCGTCGTCGACAGTTTCGTGCTGGACAAGCCGGTGATCGACCTCGAAATCGACAAGAACGGCCACCCGAACTGGGAAATCTCCGGCGCGAAGAGCCCGGCCGAACCCGCTACGCCAGCTCAGTCCAAAACGCCGACCGCTACCGCCAAGTTTGATTTCGAGGACATCCAACTCGGCGTCATCCGCATGGATGACGGCGCTGTCCGCTTCACCGATCAGCGCACCGGTCAAACCTATGCGGTCGGCGGCATCAACGTGACGATTTCGATGCCCGATCTCGATCATGCGCTCAAGGTCAGCGGCAAGGCGAATTATAATGCGAAGGATGTCACGGTCGATCTGATGCTGGCGAAGCCGCGAGACGCGCTGGCCGGCCAGACCAGCGCCTTCACCCTTGGTCTCGGTGGCGACATGGTGACCCTATCGGTCGATGGCCAGTTGACCTATGGCAGCGTCGCCAAGGTTACCGGTGCCGTGGATTTGAAAATCCCCTCGATCCGCAATCTGGCAAGCTGGGCCGGCAAGCCGCTGGCGCCCGGCATTACCGGGCCGCTCGGCCTGTTCACCGTGTCCGGCAAACTCGACATGGAGGGTGCGAAGATCGGCTTTACCGGCGCCAAGATAGCGCTGGATGCGATCAAGGGTCAGGGCGAACTGACCATCGACGGCAGCAATCCCAAGCCCGCGATCAAGGGTAAACTGGCGCTCGACCGGCTTGACCTCAACCCCTATCTGCCGCAAACGACGCCGACCTCTCCGACCGCTCAACCGGCATCGCCGGCCGCCGCATCAGCCGGCCAACAGGGTTGGAGCACCGACCCGATCGATGTCTCCGGCTTGAACGCCGCCAATGCCGATCTGGCGCTGGGCTTCACCTCGCTCGCCTATAAGAAATACGAGATCGGCAAGGGTGCGATGACCGTGGCGCTGCACGACGCGCATCTCGAGGTCGATCTGACCCAGCTCGAACTCTATCAGGGTAATGGTGCCGGCAAGATCGTTGTCGACGGCAAGGGTGTGCCCGCGATCGACTCGGCGTTCAAGCTCGACAAGGTTCAGCTCGGTCCACTGGTGAAGGCGGCTGGCATCGGCGATTGGATCAGCGGCACCGTCAATACAGAGTTCCAGGTCGCGGGGGTTGGACATAGCCAGAAGGAACTGGTCGGTACGCTGAACGGCAAAGGCGACCTTGCCGTTACCAGCGGCTCGATCACCGGGATCGATATCGGCGCCCTGCTGAGCAATCCGATAAAGGCGATCGAGGAACAGGCAACCAAGACCGGCAAGACGGATTTCGCCAGCCTGACCGGCAGCTATACGATCACAAGCGGCGTGGTGAAGAATACCGACCTTACCATGTCGTCACCGATCTTCCAGCTCGCCGGAAGCGGAACCGTCTCGCTGCCGCCACAGACCGTCGATTACCGTATCGAACCGAAACTCTCGGTCGGATCAAAGGGACCGGGGCTGTCGGTGCCGATCAAGGTCAGCGGCCCCTGGAACAATCTCAGCTACACGCCGGACCTGGCCTCCACGCTCGCCAATCCAAGCAACGCCGCCAACGCTGTGAAAGGATTGCTGGGCGGCAAAAGCAGCGATCCGAACCAGCCCAAGCAGAAACCCGCCGACGCGCTAAAGGGATTGTTCGGCCACTGATCGGCAATCATATACCCCTCCCCCGATACGATAATGAGTAGACTGAACGGCATAAGCGATAGAGGGTAAGTGCACCGGGGGAGCACAGCGTCAATGACCCAGAAGCATCGCCTGCGCCACGAAATCTACCGTCTGTTGGAGAGCCCGACTGGCAGCGGCAGGCTGCGCCAATCGATCGATCGCGGTTTGATCACGCTGATCGTCGTCAATGCCCTCCTGATGCTGCTCGACGACGTCGCGACCCAGCCATGGGAGGACATATTTTATGCGATCGAGGTTCTCTCGGTCGGATTGTTCACCATCGAATATATCTGCCGGGTTTGGGTTGCGGTGGAGCAGCACGAACTCCATAAGCGGCCAGCCTGGCGCGTCCGATTGCATTACATGGGATCGGTCGGCGGCCTGATCGACATAGCGGCGATCTTGCCGTTTTACTTGGGCGCGATCATACCGGTCGATCTGCGCTATCTCCGGCTGCTGCGTCTATTCCGGCTGCTGAAGCTCAGCCGCTATTCGCCAGCACTGCAATCGCTCGCCGCCGCCTTCTATCAGGAGCGGCGATCCTTTGCCGGCGCCTTGCTGATCGTCATCGTCGTGCTGCTGACATCTGCGAGCGCCATGCATCTGGCCGAGCATGAAGCGCAGCCGCAGGCGTTCGGCACGCTGCTCGACTCGATGTGGTGGGCGATCATCACGCTGACCACGGTCGGTTATGGCGACGTCGTGCCGCATACGCCGGCGGGCAAGGTCATCGCCGGCATTTCGGCCTTGCTCGGCCTTGGCCTGTTCGCGCTGCCCACAGCGATCCTCGCAAGCAGCTTCGTCGAACAGATCAAGCGCCGCGATTTTGTCGTGAATGCCAAGCTCGTAAACCAGGTGCCGCTGTTCAAGAATGTCGGCGTGATGCACATGGTCGAGATTGCCTCGATGCTGAAACCGCTCACCGTACCGCCGTTTTACACGGTGGTGCGCGCCGGCGATCCGGCCGATTGCATGTATTTCATCCTGACCGGCGAGCTGGAGGTTGGGCTGTCGCCCCGGCCGGTGCGCCTGTCGGCCGGCGATTTCTTTGGCGAGATGGGCCTGATCAATCATGCGCCTCGCAGCGCAACAGTGATCGCCGTTACCGACACCCAGTTGCTGATGCTCGAGGAAAGCGATTTTCATAAGCTGATGCAGCTCTATCCCGATATGCGGCAGGAAATCGAATCGCATGCCGAGATTCGCAGTCGGAAGACCAAGGCGAAGGTCGAGCTTTAATCCAGCCCCGACTCTTGACGCCCGGCCACTGACACAAAACTGCAATTTGCTCTCCCGCCCCGCGCAATGAGAATAGCCATCGCGACGCGCATCAAGGGGGGCTGCATTATGAGTTCAGAACCGGAAGACATCAGGGATCTGCGGCGGCGCATTGCCGAGGAGATGGCCGACAGCTTCGATGAAGAGCTGGAGCTCGAAATCGATGACGGGCGCCTCGCCGCCCTGATGGACGGTCAATCCAACGATCCGCACCAGGCCTTCCTCGATCGCCGGGTCTATTTCAAGGAGCTGTTCCGGCTGCAAAGCGAGCTCGTCAAGCTGCAGGACTGGGTGGTCACCAACAAGCTCAAGGTCGTCGTGTTGTTCGAGGGCCGCGATGCCGCCGGCAAGGGTGGCGTGATCAAGCGGATCACCCAGCGGCTCAATCCGCGCGTCTGCCGGGTGGCGGCCCTGCCCGCGCCCAATGAGCGCGAACGCACCCAATGGTATTTCCAGCGCTATGTCTCGCATCTGCCGGCCGGCGGCGAGATCGCGCTGTTCGACCGCTCCTGGTACAACCGCGCCGGTGTTGAGCGCGTGATGGGCTTCTGCACGGAAGCCGATGTCGAGGAATTCTTCCGCTCCGTCCCGGAATTCGAGCGCATGCTCATCCGCTCGGGCATCATCCTGATCAAATACTGGTTCTCGATCACCGATTCCGAGCAGCATCTGCGCTTTCAGATGCGCATCCACGACCCGATGAAGCAGTGGAAGCTAAGCCCGATGGATTTACAGTCCCGCATCCGCTGGGAGCAATACACCAAGGCCAAGGAAGCCATGCTGGAGCGCACACACATCCCGGAAGCGCCGTGGTGGATCGTCGAGGCTGTCGATAAGAAAAAAGCCAGGTTGAATTGCATACATCACTTACTCGGCCAGATTCCTTACCATGAAGTGGAGCATCCCTCTGTCGAGCTACCAGAACGCG
>CAIZEE010000694.1 GCA_903931835.1 uncultured Elstera sp. | reverse complement strand
GGGGGAACGGATGCGCTTGAGCTTTCTCTTAGTGGCGGTGTCCGTGGCCGTGTTGCTGTCGCCGATTGTTGATGCCGCAGCTCGCTCCGTTGTCGTTGGCGAACCGGCTCCTGATTTTGATGCCACAACCATGGACGGCGAGAAACTTCACCTCGCCGATTTTAAGGGCCAGGTTCTGGTTCTGAACTTCTGGGCGACCTGGTGCGAGCCCTGCAAGAAAGAACTCCCGCTGCTCGACGCCTATTACAGAGTGCAGAAGGACTTTGGCTTGCGGATATTGGCGGTGACGACGGAGGACTCGGTACCGACCAGAAAATTGCGCCCGCTCGCCGATAAAGTGGCCTTTCCGATGCTGCGCTGGATGGGCGGGCCTTACCACCAGTTGGAAGGTGTTCCGACTAATTACATTATCGATCGGAGCGGTGTCGTTCGTTATGCCAAGGCCCGTGCTTTCACCATAGACGACTTGAATGAGATTCTGGTGCCGCTGCTGCGTGAACCGACACCAGACGCCGATCCTGCTCCAGCTTCAGCCAATCCGTAGCGGAGATTGCGCGACACCCCGCCTGACCGGTATGCTTGCGGGCTAAAGCTACCGGTCAAGGCTTGCAAGTTCGACTGACGGTACCGATTTCTGCCGAATGCAACGGCGCGATCCGGGTATCGGCACATTTCAAGGCAGAGGATAGGCACACGGTGCGAGAGAATATCGCGGAGAAAGACCTGATCGCCGCGCCCGAGCCTGAAGAGGCCTGGGACGAAGAGGCTGGCTTGATCAAGATCCATACCAAAGAGAACTTCGAATCGATGCGCCGCGCCGGCCGGCTGGCCGCGGAAACGCTCGATTACATCACGCCCTTTGTCGTGCCGGGTGTCACGACCGAGAAGCTGAACGATCTCTGCCATGATTTCATCACGCTGAACGGCGCGATCGCGGCACCGCTCAATTATCGCGGCTTTCCCAAATCGATCTGCACCTCGATCAACCATGTCGTCTGCCATGGCATTCCGGGCGACCGCAAGCTGATCGATGGCGATGTCGTGAATATCGACGTGACCGTCATCCTGGATGGCTGGTTCGGCGATAGCAGCCGGATGTATCCGGTCGGCAAGATGTCCGTGAAGGCGCGCCGGCTGATCGATGTGACCTATGAGGCGATGATGCGCGGCATCGAGGTGGTGAAGCCCGGCGCCACCGTCGGCGATATCGGCCACGCGATCCAGAGCTTTGCCGAGGCGCAGCGCTTTTCCGTCGTGCGCGATTTCTGCGGCCACGGGTTGGGACGCGTGTTCCACGACACGCCGTCGATCCTGCATTTCGGACGTCCCGGTGAAGGCCCGGTGCTGCGCGAGGGCATGTTCTTCACGATCGAGCCGATGATCAATGCCGGCGGCTATGGGGTGAAGGTGCTGAGCGATGGCTGGACCGCAGTGACCAAAGACAAGTCGCTATCGGCCCAATTCGAGCATTCGCTCGGCGTGACCGCGACCGGCTACGAGATTTTCACCCTGTCGCCGACCGGTCTGCACCGGCCGCCTTACGCTTAAAGCAGCGTGGCGCCGGACAAGCCGGACGACGCCACTCCCGATTATATCGGGCACCGCAAGCGCCTGCGTCAGCGCCTGCTCGCCGGCGGCGCCAAGGCGCTGGCCGATTACGAAATCCTGGAACTGGTGCTGTACGGCGCCAATCCGCGCGGCGACACCAAGCCCTTGGCGAAAGAGCTGATCAAGCGCTTTGGCGGGTTTGCTGAGGTCATCAAGGCGTCGCCCGACGCTCTGATGGAAGTCGACGGCGTTGGTGAGGTTGTAATCGGAGCACTAAAGACGGTCGAGGTCGCCGCTGTGTGGTTAGCGCGGGAGACGGTGCTCGATCAGCCGGTTTTGAGTTCCTGGCAGGCGCTGCTCGATTATTGCCGCGCTGCCATGGCGCATTCGAAGATCGAGCAATTCCGCCTGCTATTCCTCGACCGCAAGAACGTGCTGATCGCCGACGAGGTTCAGCAGACCGGCACGGTCGACCATGCCCCCGTCTATCCGCGTGAAGTGGTAAGGCGCGCACTGGAACTCGGCGCCTCGGCCCTAATCCTGGTGCACAACCATCCCTCGGGCGACCCGACGCCGTCAAAGGCGGATATCGACATGAC
Organism: uncultured Elstera sp.; assembly: GCA_903931835.1. Classification (GTDB taxonomy): domain Bacteria; phylum Pseudomonadota; class Alphaproteobacteria; order Elsterales; family Elsteraceae; genus CAIZEE01. The sequence continues at coordinate 1,079 of CAIZEE010000694.1, read as the reverse complement.
CAACGAAATCAAGCAATCGGCCGCAGTACTCGGCGTGACCCTGCACGATCACATTGTGATCGGCCGACAGGGACATGCGAGTTTTCGGAGTTTGGGGCTGCTTTAATGGGCGATTAGGCGGCTGGCTAGAACAGCAATCTTAGATGGATAGCGAACAAGTCCTGGCTCTGATTGAAATCGCTGGAAGAATACGATGCATTGTTGTTAGCAACGAGAGGGTTTGTTTGGGTAAAATAACTGGCGCCATTCGTATGACTGTCGCCGATGAATGAATGTTGATATTCGACCGCGATATTTGCGTGCGTTGGCCAAATTTCATAGGCCAGCGCGACATAAGGCGCCACGGTGCCATCATAGCTCGTTGAACGGGTGGAGCTTGATTGAGACGAAGCGTTTGAATCAGTGATTGATAACGAATTGCCGGTTCTCCCGGAATAGACGACGCCTGAGTTCAGCGCCCAATAATCCGTAAATCGCCATTGACTCCTGAGCCCGGCGAAATAGCCCCAGAAGTGCGAGAAATCAGAGCCCGGATCGTTATAGGTCGCACCGAACTCGCCTTGGACGGTGAACGATTTCATCTCCCGGCTGACATATATCGTGGAGCCACCCGATTGGCTCGAAGTGGCCGCAGGCGGCGTATAATTTGCCTCGATATCCACGCTCATCGGATATCGGGTCTGGGCGATGACACGATATAAAATCGAAAATGTCGGGTTTTCGAACTGCTTGGTCAGATTGTTCGACTGATAGGTATCGGTACCTCGTACTGATAGTTCGTTGGTTACGCCGACCCAGATTTGCTGAGTAAACTGATTATTATGTACCGATCCGCTACCACTGAACCCTAGCGTCGAACTGAATTCATAATCCCCATGGGTGCGGGCATAGCTTGTTTCCGAGTAAATCTGCCCGGCACTCGGAATGAACGATGGGTCCGACATATATTGCGTGGTGTCGGGGGTCACATTCAGCGTCCATGCGGCAGCCGGCAAACTCGTAAAGGAGGCCGTCAGCAGACCGGCGCAGCCAAAAAATCGCGTCATTGCAGTGTCAGGCGCGGTACGCGCAACAGAGCC
>CAIZEE010000693.1 GCA_903931835.1 uncultured Elstera sp. | reverse complement strand
TATCCGGGGTAGCGGAGCAAGACGGGGCTGTTGACGGGCAGCGACGGGTCATCGGACACCACATAAATTCCGTCCCCATCAAGATCCGCCGGCTCGCGGAGAGTGTCCTTGCAAATCCCGCTGCGAACACGGTTGACCGCCGATGCCTATATCGCGAACCGCGAATGGTGCGATGCCAGTTTGCCAAACTGCCCCTTGCATCCATCAGGCGGTTGCTCGTTTGCGCGTCACGGCACCTACGCGCGTGCGACGCCGCAAGGTCTGCGTATCGCCCGGTGGTATTGCCCCGAGGGCCATCGAACGTTCAGCCTGCTGCCGGACTTTCTTGCAGCCAAACTGCCCGGCTTGCTCGCCGCGATCGACGTCAGCGTTGCCGCCGTCTCGTCGTTCAGGAGCATGGAGGCCGCGGCGGATGCCGTGCGTGGCCCTGACGTCTCCCTGCCCGGCGCCGTCCGCTGGCTGCGCCGCCGGGTCCGAGCGGTTCGAGAAGTACTCGACGCCATCAAGCGTATAGTTCAGGATTCGCCGATCGGCACAGTTGCAACCGATTTGGCATCGCGGATCGATGGCGAGCCAGGACAAGTGCTGCTCAAACTCCGCTCGTCGCTGTCGCCACAGATCCTCAACCTTATCCCGCCGCCACTGGGTTTCGGATCATCCCGGCTATCGGATGGCGGCCAACACGGCATGGGACCTGACGGAGGCTCCGCCGCTCAATACGGTCGGATCGGCAACAGGGTCAGTGCTCCATGCAACACCAACCACCCGGCACAATCCGCGCAGCAGCCACGCCCGCCCCCGAAGACGTGCTTCGCGTCTGGCGAGCCGATCGTTGCGTGCAAGACAGCACCGCTGCGCAATATCTCCAGTGGATCGGCCGTTTTCGAGACTATTGTGTAAGGTACGAGCTGGACGAAGGTGCCGAGCTGACCCTCGAAGGTGCGTATCGGTTCACCGCTTGGTATGCGCAACACCGGCGCCTCGATCCCCGGCGGCTGGGTGGCGCGCGGACCGCATTGCATGCGCTGAGCCGGGTCCACCAAGTGATGGGATTGAACCCACCGATGTGGCAAGCCCCGCGGCATGCACCACCTCCCGCCTCAGCGCTTCTGCAAGAATATGCCGATCACCTTGCCGGGCGTCGTGGGATCGCCGCCAGGACCGTAAGCATGCACCTGGACCACGTCGGCAGGCTCCTGGAGCACCTTGCCGGACAGGGCAAGACATGGGCCACGATGGCGCTGACCGACATCGACAATTTCCTGGTCGGTTGCGCGCAACGATATGCCCGTCCGACCGTGGCCGCCATCGCCGGCAGCGTCCGTTCGTTTTCCCGTTTCCTGCTTGCGACCGGACGTATCTCGATCGAACTGGCCGAGGCCGTGGTCTCGCCGGTGCAGCTAAAGTTCGAGCATCCGCGCCCCGCGTTGCCGTGGGAGGACGTGCAACGCCTGCTGCATTCGGTGGACACCGCGACGGCTCGTGGCCTGCGCGATCATGCACTCCTGCTGATGATGAGCGTATATGGTTTCGGGGCTGGCGAAGTCATCCGGATGCAGTTGCAAGATATCGACTGGAACGCCGCCACGATCAAGGTCGTGCGGCCGAAGACGGGTGTTGGCTTTACACTACCCATGTTGCCGGCCGTGGCTAAGGCAGTGGCGTTTTACTTGCGAGACGGCCGGCCACCGGCCACCCCAACCAGGCACGTGTTCGTGCGCATGAAGGTTCCGTTCACGCCGCTGAGCGGCTCGTCGGCGGTGCGCCACATCCTCGTCAAGCATGCCAGGAAGGCCGGGCTGGATGCGGCTTACCTTGGCAGCCATGTGCTACGCCACTCGAACGCCGCGCGCCATGTGGACCTTGGGATACGGCCCCGCGTGCTCTCCGATCTGCTCGGTCATCGTGACCCGGAGTCCGTCTCCGCCTATGTCAGGATCGCTACCGCGACGTTGCGCGACATTTCGCTGCCGGTGCCAACGACATGACGACGGTGACCGCCAGCGAACTGGCCGACGATGTGCTGGCGTTCCTGCGCTTCAAGCGCGCGATGGGCAGCCCCTACCGGCGCGGCGAGTTCGTGCTCAATGGCTTCGTGCGCTTTGTCGCGCAGCATTGGGGCGATCAAGGCGATGTGGCTCTCAACGAAGCGATAACACGATGGTGCACGCGCATCGCCGGACGCAAGGCGGTTACGCTGGCCAACGAATTTGGCCCGGTTCGGCAACTGTGCCTGTATCGCCGCCGCCGCGACCCGTCGAGCTTCGTGCCGGAGCAGGCGCTGGCACCGGTCAAGGTATCGGTCTTCCTGCCATACATTTTCAGCCGCGATGAAGTAGACCGCATCTTGGCGGCAGCGACCTCCCATGAAGGTCGCTTCATCTGGGCCTCGATGCTGCGCACTCTGATCCTTGTCGCCTATTGTACCGGATTGCGACTGGGAGAAGCGGTCCGGCTACGCATGGACGATGTCGATCTCGAGCACGGCGTCCTGACTATCCAGCGCAGCAAAGGTCGCACGCGCCTCGTCGCCATTCGTGCCGACCTGGTCGCCGAACTTCGTCGCTATATGGCGGATCGCGAACGGCTGAAACCTGACCGCCGACGGGCTGACCCGGGCAGGTTCTTCCTGCGGCGGGATGGCTCGCCGCTAACCATCGCGTCGGCGTCAAGTGCGATCCGGCGACTTCTGCGCAAACTCGGCATCAAGCCGGCCGATGGCCGCGTCGGCGCGCGCCCGTACGAGCTTCGCCATGCGTTCGCCGTGCATCGGCTTGCGGCCTGGGCCAATGAGGGGGCGGATGTCCAGGCCAAGCTGCCGTTGTTGTCGGCGTATCTCGGCCACCAGAACCTCATCGGCACGGAGGTCTATTTGAAGGCGACGCCGCAGTTACTGGAACTGGCGAGCAGCCGGTTCGAGGAGCACCTCCGCAAAGTCCGGCCGCCGCAATGAGCAAGGCCGGCCCGCAGGTGCTGTTCGCGCTCGTCGAATCGTTCTTCGCCGAGTATCTGCCATGTCAGCGGGGTGCCAGTGTCCACACGATCCGCGCTTATCGGGATGCGCTGAAACTCCTCTTCGAGTTCGTCTCCCGGCGAAAGGATCGGGATGCCGCATCGCTCGAGATCAGCGATCTGGATGCCGATACGATCGCTTGCTTCCTCGATCATATCGAGGCCAACCGGTTGAATGTCGCGGCAACCCGTAATTGCCGGCGCGCCGCCCTGCGCAGCTTCTTTAAGCACCTCCTGCGCAATGACCTGTCCCACTCGCTACAGTTCACGCGGGTCCTCGCGATTCCATCGAAGAAAGCCCGGCAGCAGCCGGCGACCTATCTCGAAGCTGATGATGTGCGCGCAATCATCGCCAAGCCGAACCGCGGCACGGCTGACGGCTGGCGCGACTACACCTTGCTGCTGTTCCTCTACAACTGCGGCGCCCGCGTGAGCGAGTTGACCGGCGTGCGCTGGGATGACCTCCAGTTGGTGCCCCCGCGGCAGGTCCGGCTGCGCGGCAAAGGCAGGAAGGAGCGGCTATTGCCGCTGTGGCGCGAGACGGCCGATGCGTTGCACCAACTGCGCGGCAAGACGACGAGAAGCGACCAGCAGCATGTCTTCGTGAACCGACACGGTCAGCCGCTGACTCGCGATGGTGTCGCCTACATCCTGGGAAAATATGCGTCGGCAGTCGCGGCACAGGAGCGTCCGGCGCTCATGCAAAAGCGGGTCACCCCGCATGTTATGCGCCATAGTTGTGCGGTGGCGCTGTTGCAGTCAGGCACCGACGTCACCGTCATCCGCGATTACCTCGGCCACGCCAGTGTCGCCACCACCGGTCGCTACATCACCACAAACCTTCAAATGAAGCGCGACGCGCTGGAGACCTTCTGGACGCATGCAGGCATCGAACCCGCCGAAACCAAGCCGTGGAAGCCCAAGCCAGACCTCCTCGCGTTCCTCCAGTCCCTCTGATCAGGACGGAATTTATGTGGTGTCCGATGACCCGTCGCCGCCCGTCAACAGCCCCGTCTTGCTCCGCTACCCCGGATAAAATCCGAGTCCGGATTATGCGCCTTATGTCGTGAACGACATAAGAGTCATTGCAGGCGGAAAATCTTCGACGTCTGGGAGCAGACGAAGTCGCCGCTCGCCAAGGAGGCGCTCGACCGCATCGCCGCGATCTATGTGATCGAGGATAAGGCGCGGTTCGCCCCTGCCGCCGAGCGGGTCGAACACCGCAAGGAGACGGCGCCGCTGCTCGATGCGTTCTTCGACTGGGCCACGGCAACCGAGGGCAAGCTGTCGGCCAAATCGGAACTCGCAGTGGCGTTCCGCTACATCCTCAAGCGGCGCGAGGCGCTGACCCGGTTCGTCACCGACGGGCGGCTCGAAGCCGACAACAACATCGCCGAGAACGCGATGCGGAAAATCGCGCTCGGTCGGAAGAACTATCTGTTCGCCGGGTCCGACAGCGGCGGCGAGCGGGCGGCAGCCATCTATACGCTGGTCGTCACGGCACGGCTCAACGGCCTCAATCCGGAAGCCTATCTCAAGGATGTCCTGACCAGGATCGCCGAGGGACATCCGATCAACCGGATCGACGAGTTGATGCCGTGGCGGATGACCTCGGCGAGCGACCCGCAGCCGGGATAATCCAACGAATTTTCACCATGGCACCTCCTTCTGGAGCTACAGAAGGAGGCTCCAGCAATGCGAACATTCGGCGATTCCCGCCGCCGCCGCTACACGCCGCAGACCGGACGCTTACGCTACACGGCACGTTCAGCTTGTATAAAGCACCGCTGTTGGAGCGGCAGAAATCACACATGGCCTGTGGCAGAAGAGTGACAGAGGCAGACGGCGGCAAAGTGCGCCCACGCAAGTCTATCCGGTTCGGTCGGCCGGGTCGTAGCGAGCCGCCAGCATCTCAATAGCGAGATCCGCACCGCGGCCAGGCGATCGCGTTGACGAGGTAGCGCCGACCGCTCCCGAGTTCGCCGGCTGGCCACCATCGGCCGCGCGAAGTTCCCCGTCGGC